>NZ_JALLAL010000002.1:0-143906 GCF_023062615.1 Brachybacterium sp. Marseille-Q7125
TTGTTCAGTTTTTTTTTGTCAGGCAGAAGACGGCATCCGAAGCCATCCCTGGTCTCGTGGGCTCGGAGATGTGTATAAGGGCCGGCCCCGCCTGCGCGCCCCCTGCGCATCGCCCTGGTGGATGACCAGCAGCTGGTCCGCACCGGTTTCGCGATGGTGATCGACTCGCAGCCCGATATGGACGTCATCGTCCAGGCTTCCGATGGTCGCGAGGCCGTGGATCAGCTGACGCGCCACTGCACCGATGTGGTGCTCATGGATGTGCGCATGCCACAGATGGATGGGATCGAGGCCACCACGCGAATCCTCGAGCTGCTCCCGGCGGAGCGGGCCCCGAAGATCATCGTGCTGACTACGTTCGACCTTGACGAGTATGTCGTTGCGGCGATCCGTGCCGGCGCCTCCGGTTTCCTGCTCAAGGACGCCCCGCCCGAGGATCTGCTGGCAGCGATCCGCACCGTCGACCGTGGCGATGCGGTGATCGCTCCGTCAGCCACCCGCCGCCTGCTGGAACGCGTGGTGACCGCCCCGGAGACCCCAGCCCCGGACACGAGCGCCCTCGAAGCCCTCACCGAGCGCGAGCGGGAGGTGCTGACCCTCATGGGGCGGGGCCTGTCCAATCAGGAGATCAGCGCCGAGCTGTTCGTCGCCGAGGCGACGGTGAAGACCCACGTGGGCCGGGTGCTCGCCAAGCTCGGTGCCCGCGACAGGGTGCAGGCGGTCATCATCGCCTTCGAGACCGGCCTGGTCACGCCTGGGGACACCGGCCGCTGACACGGGGCAGCCGGCCCCGATATCCCCCGGTGGTGCCATCTGCCGCTCCTGTCATACCCCGGTATGACGGGTACGACGGGCAGATCAGCCCGGGGATGGGCCGAACGCGACCGCAGAGGGACGCGCCGGGCAGCCGCTGGGCAGGAGCATCGAGCTCGACCGCTGGAATCGAGCCGAAGGACTCCCCGATGAGCACCCTGCAGCACTCCCCCGACGTCCCCGCCGATCCCTCGCAGCCGGCCAGTCCGGCTCTGCGCGCCCGCGGCGTCACCCGCCGCTACGGCACCGGGGCCGGGGCCGTCACCGCCCTGGACGCCGTGGACCTGGACCTCGCTGCCGGGGCGTTCACCGCGATCATGGGCCCCTCCGGCTCGGGGAAATCCACCCTCATGCACGTGCTGGCCGGTCTGGATGCGGTGGATGAGGGCACGATCCACCTGGAGGGCACGGAGATCACCGCGCTCGGTGACGACGCCCTGACCCGGTTGCGCCGCGACCGTGTGGGCTTCGTGTTCCAGTCCTTCAACCTGCTGCCGATGCTGACCGCCGAGCAGAACATTCTGCTGCCGCTCGAGCTCGCCGGGCGCCGCGCCGATCGCACCTGGCTGATGACGCTCGCCGAAGCCTTCGGCATCGACAAGCGCCTGGATCACCGGCCTTCCCAGCTCTCCGGCGGCCAGATCCAGCGGGTGGCGATCGCCCGGGCGCTGATCACCTCCCCGGCCGTGGTGTTCGCCGATGAGCCCACCGGCAACCTCGACTCGCGCTCCACCGAGGAGGTGCTGGACTTCCTACGCCTGAGCGTGGACGAGTTCGCACAGACCGTGGTGATGGTGACCCATGAGCGCGATGCCGCGGAGCGCGCTGACCGCATCTTGACCCTGGCCGATGGGCGGATCGCCGCCGATGAGGACCTCGCAGCAGGCCGCGCCACGGAGCAGACCTCTCCTCGCACCGCATCGCAGGCGGGTGAGGCCCGATGAGCCGCGCAACCGTACGCCTGACCCCGCTGCGTCGGCATCTCGCCGCGATCATCACCATCGCCATGTCCTGCGGATTCGTCGCCGTGATGGTGCTCGCCGGGGGGCTGATCGAAGCCTCGCTCCGCGCCCAGGCAGCGCAGCGCTTCGAGGGCGCTGACCTCGTGGTCACTCAGGAGCTCAGCGGGGCGGATCTCGGGTCCGAGCAGCCTCTTCCTGCCCCGGCCGTGGACGGCACGACGGAGGTGTGGCCGCTCGTGGAGGACTTCACGATGCTGCGCTCTACAGACCATGAAGCCTTCACCTCCCTCGCGCTCAGCCCGCCCGGCACAGTCCCGCAGCTGGAGCAGGGCCGCACTGCCACAAGGGCCCAGGAGGTGGTGCTCGACCGCGCCCTCGCCGACGCCCTGCACGTGGGCGTCGACGACCAGATCTCCATTCCCGCACAGTTCTCCGTGACCGGGGAGCCACTGGAGCTGACCGTCACCGGCATCGCCGCCCTCCCGCCGGGCGCAGCGTTCGGCGGTGGCGGCAGGATGCTGCTCAGCGAGGTCAACGCCGCCACCGTACTCGGCCCTACCGCGGGCACCACCAGCGGAACCTGGCTCGCGACCGTCGCCGACGGCACCGACCCCGCCCAGGTGGCGCAGCAGGCCCCGGCCGGAATCGAGGTCAGGACCGCGCAGGAGGTGATCACGGAGCAGGCGGACCAGTTCATGCAGGGCATGGCTCCGCTCGCGGCGATCCTCGCCGTCTTCGTGCTGATCGCCCTGTTCACCGCCGCAGTGGTGATCGCCAACACCTTCGCAATCACGATCGCGCAGCGCATCCGCAGCCTCGCCCTGCTGCGCACCGTCGGCGCCACCCGCGCGCAGGTCCGCAGCGTGGTGCTGCGCGAGGCCGCGCTCGTGGGACTGCTCGGCGCGGCGCTCGGCACCCTTGGCGGGCATCTGCTGGTCCAGGCCCTGCTGATCGGCGCCGCTGCCCTGGGCTGGCTGGAGGCGGTCGCCCTGGTGCCCATCTCCGTGCTGTCCATCGTGCTGCCGCTGCTGGCCGGTTTTGTCATCACCCTGTTGGCGAGCCTGGTCCCCGTGCGTGCCGCGACCCGGGTGGCGCCCCTGCAGGCTCTGCGGGCCGAGCCGCCCGCGCGGCGGCGCGGGCCGCGGCTGCGGGAGGTGGCCGGCGGTATCGCCCTACTGACGGGACTGGCCGCCCTCGGGGCAGGAGCGGCGGCGACCACCGGCGGACAGGCCGGGCTCGGGCTGCTGGTCTCGGTGCTCGGCGGCGCGGTGAGCTTTGCTGGAATCCTGCTCGTGCTCATTCCGCTGACGCGACCGCTGTGCGCGCTGTTCGCCGCACTGCTGGGGCGCATCGGTGGTCTGCCCGCCCGGATCGCCGGGGCGAATGTGGCCCGCACCCCGGGGCGCAGCGCTGCGACGATCGCGGCGCTGCTGATCGGCACGACGCTCATGACGATGATGGCCGTCGGCGCCCGTACCGCCGAGACCACCCTCACTGCCGAGCTGGACTCCCGTCGGCCGATAGACATCGTCATCACGGCCCAGCAGATGCCTGAGGGCGCGGCCGCGCAGATCAGTCACATCCGCGGCATCGACACCGTGGTGGACGCTGCCCGGACGGATGTGGAGGTCGGGGCCGAGGAGCCGATGACCCTCTACGCCGTCTCGGGCCCCGATCTCGCGGCGGTGTCCCATCGGCCGGGCGTGGCCGACACCCTCGCTGACGGGGTGGTGGCCATGGGGCTCGAGCGGGCGCAGCGCTTCGGGCTCGAGGGCGGTCAGAGGATCGAGGTGCCCGGAGCCGATGGCAGAGCGGTGCCGTTGACCGTGAGCATCGATGCGAACCTACAGATGTCGCTCGTGACCCCGCAGACCCTCGCGCAGATCACCGGTGATGGGGCGCAGCCGGTGCTGTTGGCCGATCTCGCCGATCCCGGCAGCGCCGCGCGTCAGGACCGCGACGCGGCGGCGGTAGTGCTGGATGTCCAGCAGAAGCTCGAACAGGACGGCTTCAGCGAGGCGAGCGTAACCGCCGGTGTGATCGAACGGGAGACCAACGGGCAGATCCTGCGGATCCTGCTCGGCATCACGGTAGCGCTGCTGGCCGTCGCGGTGCTCGTGGCGCTGGTGGGCGTGGCGAACACGCTGAGCCTCGGTGTGGTCGAGCGCACCGGGGAGAACGCCCTGCTGCGGGCTCTCGGCACCACGCGCGGCCAGATGCGCGCCATGCTCACCTGGGAAGGTGTGCTGCTATCCCTGGTCGGGGCGCTGCTCGGGGTGCTGCTCGGGGCGGTCTACGGAGTGCTGGGCATCATCGCGGTGATGGGCTCCGCTTACCCGGTCGCGATCACGATCCCCTGGCCGCAGCTCGGTCTCGTGCTCGCCCTCGCCCTGGCCGCCGGGGCCCTCGCCTCGGTGCTGCCGGCCCGGACGGCCGCGCGCACGGCACCGGCCGCGGCGCTCGCCGCCCAGGAGTGAGGCACCACCTGCGCGCCTTGCGCACAGACCATCGGCCCCTCGCCTCGCGCGTTCCGTACCGGCGAGGGGCCGATGGCTGGCAGGTCAGTCCGCTCCGGGCAGCGGGGTGGAGCGCACCAGGCGGGTCAGCTGGACAAAGGTCGCGATCGCAAGGGCCAGCGCGATCCCGCCCTGCCAGTACAGACCGCCGCGCAGCATCGACGCTGCCACGAGCGCCTGGAAGAACTGCCAGGTGATCCCGAACCCCAATCCGAAGCGGCCAGAGGCGAGCACCGACCGGGCCGCCAGGCCCGTGGCCGCCGCGAACAGCAGCAGGAACACGGCCAGCGCAATGCCGAAGCGCCCGGCGATCAGCCCGCCGGTGACCGCAACGATGCAGTAGCCCGCGGCGAGGATCAGCACGCCCGTCTCACAGCCCAGCAGGATCGCCGCGACGGGGCGGGTGCGCGGCGACGGGTCTGGGGCATCGGCGGCGGGACGGGGCGAAGCAGAGGGAGCTGGAGCCATGGGGCGCACTGTACCCACGGCGGCGGCGTGTCATCGCCCCGCTGCGGCTGCGCGCTGCAGCATGTGAAGGCGCTGCAGGGCAAGGACCTGGTGGCCGGTCTCACCACTGAGTGGACCCACCGGCCGCCGGTGTGGGAAGTGCCACCCGAGCGGGGCGGGAAGACCCTTGTCGCCGCCGCGGCCGGTCCAGACAATGGGGTGAGCAGCGTTCCGCGGAGTCCCGGGGCATCGCCCCGCCACCGTTGAACGGGCCTGAGAACCGTAGACGCCCCCGATCGGGGAGCGACCCCGTCGCGACGCGCCCATCCGGGCGGGCCGCGACGTCCTGGAAAGAGAGAGTGACGATGGACTGGCGCCACCGTGCCGAGTGCCTCAACCATGATCCCGAGCTGTTCTTCCCCATCGGGAACACCGGACCGGCGATCACGCAGATCCAGGAGGCGAAGGCGGTGTGCCAGAAGTGCGATGTCATGACGGCCTGCCTGAAGTTCGCGCTGGAGACCGGGCAGGATTCCGGTGTGTGGGGCGGCCTGTCCGAGGATGAGCGCCGCTCTCTCAAGCGTCGCAACGCCCGCGCGCGCCGCGCCAGCTGAACCGGCCGCCCTGTGACCTGCTGCGGCATCGCAGCTGCAGCCCGGCATCGCCGATGAACCAGCCCTGACCCGCGCCGCGACGGCGAGCCGCGGCCGGGGGCAGGCCCTGGATGCGGATCAGACGATGATGACGTCCAGACGCTGGTGCGGATCAGATGGTGCGGATCAGACGATGATCGGGTCCAGATAGACCTCGATGACGGCACGGGTGCCGCCACCGGGCCTATCTTCCCAGGTCAGCGTGCCGCCGAGCTGTCCCTGCACGAGGGTCAGGGCAATGTTCGTGCCCAGCCCCGTCGGCTTCTTCGCGCTGCCCATCCCCTCACCGTCATCTTCGATCGCGATGATCAGGTGGGATCCGGTGCGCTCGCTGCGGATCGTGAGCGTCCCACCGGTCGCGGAGAGTCCATGCTCGACCGCATTGGTCGCCAGCTCCGTCACGACGAGCGCGAGCGGCGTCGCCTCCTCGGCGCGGATCGGCCCCACCCGCCCGATCTTCTCCGTGCGCACCTCGACCTGCGCCTCGGTGATCTGGGGGGTTCCGGCCCGGTGGACGGTAGCGCTCGCCGCGTCCACGGCGAGGCGCAGGCAACGATCGATCACCTCATCGAAATGGACGGCCTCCTGCGAGGAACCCTGCAGCAGAGACTCGTGGACCAGTGCGATCGTGGAGACGCGCCGCATCGCCTCGGTGAGGGCCTCGCGCGCCTCATCGGTCTTCATCCGGCGCGACTGCATCCGCAGCAGCGCCGCCACGGTCTGCAGATTGTTCTTCACCCGATGGTGGACCTCGCGGATGGTGGCGTCCTTGGTGATCAGCTCCCGTTCCCGACGCCGCAGCTCTGTCACATCCCGCACCAGCAGGATCGCTCCGCGCCGCTGCCCCGCGGTGGTGAGCGGCACGGCTCGCAGCGAGAGCGTCCCGCCCCGAGCCTGCATGTCCGAGCGCCAGGCCGCCCGTCCCATGAGCACCAGCGGCAGGGACTCATCCACCGGGCTGCGTGACTGCAGCACGCCGGTGCACACCTCCGCCAGGAGCACGCCCTCCAGATCCCCGGCGATGCCGAAACGGTGAAAGGCCGAACGGGCATTGGGCGAGGCCCACTGCACCGTGCCCTCGGCGTCGAGCTCGACCACGCCATCACCCACTCGCGGAGCGCCGCGGCGCGGCGGGATCGGCGCCCCCTCGATGGGGAATGCGCCGGCAGCGAGCATGCGCAGCAGATGCTCGCCCAGCGCCCGCTGACGCTGCTCGCTGGTGGACGGAGCGCTCTCCCGCACGGGGCATTCCGCGGCCAGCACCGCGAGGTTCTGTCCCTGCTTGCATACCGGCACCATCACCCCCTCGGCCGGGCGTCCCTCCCGCTCGATGGAGTGGACGGTGAAGTCCGGGGCGGCGCCGTCCAGGAGATGCTCGATCCGCTCGCGACCCTGCTCGGTGATCGGGCTCACGCCCACCGGGTCCTCGTAATACACGGTGGAGCCAGTGGCGGGGCGGCAGTGCGCGACCGCCATCGGGCCCTGCTCCCCGCGGATCCACAGCACGAGGTCCGCACGCAGCAGGTCTGACAGCAGGTTCCAGTCGCCCACCAGATGCTGCAGCCAGTCCTCCTGCTGCTCAGTCAGCACAGGGGTGTCGGAGAGTAACTTGGACAGGCTCGGCATGGCACCAGGATAGGGGCCGTGCGCAGGGGCGGCGACGCGCTGGCGGATGCCGCACTCCCCTAGGCTGATGCTTCTCGGAGGAAGGACACCCATGAAGCTGAACGAGACCCTCACGCTGCCGCTGAGCGCTCAGGGCGCCGCCGCGATGTACGCAGATCCCCAGTACCCGCAGTTCCGGGCGCGGACGCTCGGGGCCACCGCCGCGTCCTCCACGGTGGAGGGGGATCCGCAGCAGGGCCCCTTCACCGTGCGCACGGAGCTGACGCTGCCCACCGACCGGGTGCCGGACATGGTGCGGAAGTTCGTCGGGCAGACGGTTACGGTGCGGGAGACCCAGGGGTGGTCCGCCGCGGAGTCCGGGGGAGCACGCACCGGAACGATGTCGATCGAGGTGGTGGGCACCCCCGCCTCGATGACCGCGGATCTGCGCCTGGCTCCCACGGGAACGAGATCCTCCACGGTGAGCATCGACGGGGACCTGGTAGCGAAGGTTCCGCTGCTCGGGCCGCGGCTGGAGAAGGCCGCGGTACCGTACGTCTCGACGGTGCTGCGCGCCGAAGAGCGCTCCGCGGCCGCCTACCGGGAGGCGCAGGGCAACTGACGGCCGACGGGTCAGTGGCGAGCGTCGAGGTAGGCGAGAGCCTCAGGACCCTCGCTGATGTCGAACCACAGCAGGGCAGGGTCCGTGTCATCGGCCGCGGCTGCGGCGGCATCCAGCTCGGTGACGTGCATGCTGGCCAGGCGCGCGCTGGTCATCTCTGTGAGCTGCACGCCGAAGGCCCCGCCGTCCTCTGCAGTGTCGAGGGCGCTGCCGGGAACATCGGCGGCGATCACAAGCGCCCGCGATGTCGGGTCCGCTGCCTGCAGAGCCACATGCACCGCGTCCTGCAGCGCGTCGTACTCGAGGTCTTCTTCATCGGTACCCGGCCGGTCCTGGCGGGCCGTCTGCGTCACCGCCCAGGCCGCACGACCTGTCTCCAGCTCGAGTCGGCCCTGTGCGGACTGGAGGGTCTCGCGGTCGGTGGGCTGCAGCGGCAGGTAGATCCTCATGCCGCTCATCCTCTCACTGCCTGAGCTGCCGCGCCCTGCACCGCCGGCGAGGCGGCGATATCCCGCAGGCCGCGACGCAGGGCGCTGCGCGGTGCGCTCTCGCTCAGCAGCGCTCCATCCCACGCGGCGGCCCGGCACACGGCGGGGTCATCGGGCAGCAGGTTGAGCGATGCCAGCGGCAGGCGGGACGCGATGAGCTCGCGCACCCGCTCCCCCGGCACGGGGGCTCCCACGCGGTTGACCACGACATGCAGCTCCCGCACCCCGATCTCCTGCAGGCGGGCATGATCGCGCAGCAAGCGGGTGATGGAGACCGGGTCTGCGGTGACCACGGCCAGCACCGCGTCCGCGTGCGCGAGCGCGCTGATCGCTGCGGCATTGCGCTGCGGGGCGGCAGTGTCGTAGCTGAGCTCCTCGTCCTCCTCGAGCACCGCGGCGACGTCCACCACCACCAGGCCCCCGCGGCGGGCCAGCACCGGCCACAGGCCGTCCACGGCGGTGCGACGCACCTCTGCCCAGCGCCCCGGCACGCCGATGCCGCTGAGCAGACGCAGACGTGGCTGGACCATGGGCAGCAGCGACTCGAGGGTCGCCGCATCGAGCGTGTCGCGGTCCTGCGCCCGGCAGGCAGCGACCAGGCCCGGCGCCTCATCCAGCACGCCGAGCATCTGGCTCTGCGCAGGTCCGTATGTATCGGCATCCACCAGGACCGTCTCGGTCCCGGCGAGCGCTGCCTCCGCCGCGAGGTTCACGGCGATGGTGGAGCGGCCGGGCGCTCCCGTCGGCCCCCATACCGCGATGATCCGGCCCGCTGACGCCTCATCGACCGCGGTCTCCTGGGCTCTCGTCGGGGCGGTGTCTGCACCGTCTCCGGCCAGGGCGGCCGCGGCGGCGCGCAGGATCTCGTCGACCGGGGCGGTCACCGGCACCACATGACGCAGGCCAAGGGTGGTGGTCTCGCCGTCCTGCTCATGCTGCAGCCCCACGACGGCGCTCTCGCGCAGCAGTGCGCTCAGCGCGTCCCGTCCGAGCCCTTTGACGGTCAGGTCGATCAGCACCACATCGCCGATGCCGGCTGAGCTGACCGCGAGCGTCTCCGCGAGGTCCGCGCAGCGGCGCACCACGCGGGCGGGGCGCGAGCGGTCCTGGGCGAGGTCGTGGACGATGCGGACCTCGTCGCTGCCCGATGCGCACAGCACGATGTCGATCACGGTGCGACCTCATGCGCTCCGGGCACGCCGATGACATCCAGCCGCTCATCCTGGGCGAGGACCTCGAGAACAGCGGCGACATCACCGACAGGGACCAGCACCTCCACGGCCATCGAGCGCATGCCCAGGGAGCTGCCCTCATCGATCCGGCGCACGACGGCCTCCTCGACCAGCAGGCGCGCCTGGCCGGGGGCGCCGTCGGCGCTCTCATCGGCGGTGTGCCACAGCTCCACTTGGGCGCCCGGGGTGACCGATTCGGCAACGGTGCGATCCACCGGGATCACGACGGGCCGCAGCGGCACATCGGCCGGCTGGCCCACCGCGGACCGCGGCAACAGCTCACCGGACCTGATCGTGGTCGTGGCCACGGCCCCCTCGGGGACGGCGGAGAGCGTCCCGACGTACAGCTCTTCCTGCTCGCCCAGTCGCAGCTCCACCTCGGTGAGGTCCGCCTCGGCGATGACATCCCCGGGAACGATCGGGGAGGCCGCCACCAGAACCGTGGTGGTGGCCGAGAGGCGACCCACCAGGAGCGCACCCAGCAGCACGCTCGCCAGAACCAGCACGATCCCCACCAGCAGACGCGGATCTCGCCACCGCGGTCTGCGCAGCCTCATCACCGGTGCGCTGCTCGTCACGGTCTGCTCCCCTCTGCGTGCACTGTCTGCTCCGCGGTCCGTGGTCATGCGCCCCGGTCCCCTGCGACCGGGATCTGCAGGGAGGCTACGACAGCGTCGCCGCCGACGGGGCCCGGACGTCGCGATTGTGGATAACTCGGGTCTCACGGGCCGGGCGACGCGCGTTATCCACAAGGTGCCGCGGCCGCTGGCGCACAGATGCGAGACTGGGGGCTGTTCACCGCTGGTGTGTCCGACCGGAAGGATCGTCGATGGCGCCCCGCTTCGTCCCACTCTCCGATGTGGCTGAGATGCTGTCCATCTCCGCCACACAGGCCTATGCGCTCGTGCGCTCCGGGGAGCTGCGTGCCATCAAGGTCGGCGGGCGCGGGCAGTGGCGCGTCGAGGACACCGAGATCGAGTCCTACATCCAGCGCCGCTATGAGGCGACCGCCCGGATGGTCGAGGAGGAGCGCGCGAACGCGCAGACCACCGAGGCCTGAGCACCACGCGGTCCGTCCGCGCCGAGCGCCGTACCCGCCCGATTCCGAGCGCCTGCGAACCACCTCATGGCAAAGGTCGCCCGGTTCTGCGCTGCATCGTCCTAGCCCGATCGTGCTGCCGGGCGGGAGATCACTGCAGCAGCAGGGCTCGCAGCGCAGGCAGCGGCACCGTGACCCGCGTAGAGCCGGGCACCAGCGTGCTCTCCCCCGTGGGCAGCGTGTGCAGGTCCAGGGCATCGGCTCCCACTGTGGAAAGGCGTCCGGTCATCATCCCCGCAGCGGTGTGCATGCGCACGATGCTGCGATCCCGCGCCACCTCGCGCAGCAGGGATCCGAGCGAGCGCGGTGAGAGCACGGATTCCGTCTCCGGTCGCGCTCGGACCGGCAGTCCGAGGACCAGGCTGATGCTGTGCAGCGGAATGATCGCCCGCTCGGGTGCTGACCGGGTCCCCTGCAGCAGGAGCCAGTCGGGCCCCAGCTCGTCCACCTGACCGATCAGTCGCAGGTCCGCACCCAGGTGCAACGTCAGCGGCGCATCCCCGGCGCCACGGAGGCGGTCGGCGAGGGTGACCTGGGCGCGCTCGGCGCGGCCGAGCTCTTCGGAGACGGCCCTCATCTCTTCGTCCTCGTGGTGCGCGAAGCGTGCCTCGAGGTCCTCGAACATCCTGTCGAACCGCATGGCATCACTGTAGGCCGCACCCTCCAGGACCGAACCAAGCCCCTCAGATGCTGACGGACTGTTGCATTGACGCGTGATCGGCACTACATTCCCCAACAGAGCGTCACTCATCATCAAACTGCATCAAACAACACGATCGGGTGTTGGGGTTAGGGGCCGAGATGCCGACGAAGGACGACCGACGACCGCATCCACTGGCGATGGCGGGCGGAGCGCTGCTCGCCGCTGCGGGCGGTGCTGCGATGGCACGCGGAGCCGTGCGCCTGCTGCAGGATGCGAGCTCAGCGCCGCCCACGGAGCAGCTCTTCGGGTGGGTGCTCGCCGCCGTGGGGGCTGCCGGCACGGTGCTGTGTCTGTACCTCGCGGCGATCTGGGCACTCGCGGCCATCGCGCTCAGCCTGGGACCGGCCGCCCGCGGCGGGCGCCTGGCCGTGCGCGCATTGCGCGTGCTCGCGCCCCGTCTGGCACGCCGCATCACCTGCACCGCAGCCGTAGCGACCACCGCGACCGCCCTGGTGCTGGCGCCGGCCACCGCCGCCGAATCGGAGCCACCGCAGCCTCCAGCGAATTCCTGGTCCTCGACCAGCAGCGATCTGACCGGTACCGATGCACCGGAGCATCCGGCGCCGACGAGCCCGGCCCCGGCCGAGACCACGGAGCCGGAGACAGAGCAGCCTTCGCCCCGTGAGGGGTCAGCACCGGCCGATGGGAATACGTCGGCCGATGACGACGCCCCGGCCGACGGGGATGCGGCGACCGACGACGGGCAGTTGCCGCCGCTGGGCTGGGAGGAGCCAGAGCCATCGACCGCACAGCCGGATCAGCCCGGCAAGTCTGCTCCGTCCGATGCTGAGCAGCCCAGCGAACCTGCTGGATCCGACGAGTCCGAGCCGCCCGCAGAGTCTGAGCAGCCTGCTGAGTCTGAGCAACCTGCCGAGCCTGGGGACGCTGCGCCGCCGGTGCGGTCCGGGCCCTCCACTGCGTCATCGCAGCCAGGGAGCTCTGAGGCGCCTGCAGAGCCTGCCCAGGAGCCCGCAGCGCCCGCGAACCCCAAGAACGCAGCGGCCAAGAGTGGTGAGGGCGCGCATCCGCCCCGCGTGATCGTGGTCGCCGAGGGCGACTCCCTGTGGAGCATCGCCGATGACCTGCTGGGCCCGGGTCCAGATCCTGCCGCGGACATCTCCGCCCTGTGGCCCCTGCTGTACGAGACCAACCGGGACGTGATCGGGGATGATCCCGACCTGCTGCTCCCGGGCCAGAAACTGACCGTCCCCGCCGGGGACATCCAGGAGGACCGATGAGCACCACCGACCAGCGTTCCCTGACCGAGATCGAGCAGCCTGTTGGCCTGCGCTGCGGCGCGAGCAGTCCCGAGATGGTCCAGCAGCTCGTCGCGCCCGTCGCCCGGCGGGCCGTGGAGATCGTGCGCGATATGTGCCCGCCCACAGCGCTATCGCGCCTGGTGACCCCGGAGGTGGGGCTGCATCTGGCGCAGCGTGCAGCGCTGACTCGGCGTCTGCGGGCGGCGACCGGTCACGCCCCGACCCGGCGCCTGGAGGTCACCGGGGTGCGCACCTGCGTGGTCTCCGACCGTGCGGTGGAGGCCAGCTGCGTGCTGCGCGAGGTGGACCGCTCCCGCTTCCTTGCCATGCGCTGGGAGCTGCGGCACTCCGGCTGGCGCGTGACCGTGCTGGAGATCGGCTGACCGCTCAGCGGCGGCGCCGACGACGTGCCGCCCGCCGCTGCGCCCGATTGGCCGCCTCCTCCTGCGGTGCGCCCTCGGGCTTATCGGACACCGTGCGAGAGGCCGCGGATCCACCACGGGCCTGCCAGCGGCGCTCCTTGCGCGAGAGCGTGCTCGAATCCTGTACCCCGCTGCTTTCGGCCGAGGAGTAGCGCAGCTGCCGTTCATCCGGGCCGTCATCCAGCCCCTTGGCGCGCAGCACCACCGAGTTTTCCTCATCCATCGACTCGCTCGCGGTCTGCTCCGCCTCCGCCGCGTCCGAATCCTGCGCAGCCTTCTGCGAAGCGTCCTGTGCAGCGTCATCCGCGGTCGAGGTGCTACCGGAGTCGGCATTGTCCGCGTCGCCCGCTTCCTGCGCAGCCCCTGCTGCGCCGCCGACCTTCGTCGCCGCGGACTTCAGCAGATCGCTCACGGCCTTGGGCACCACGGACTGCGGCTTCTCGACCTGGACCTCGAGGTGGTAGACGTAGCCGACCACGTCCTCCTTCACCCCGGCGGTCATGTCGTTGAACATGAGGTGGCCTTCGCGCTCGTACTCGATGAGCGGGTCGCGCTGCGCCATCGCTCGCAGGCCGATGCCCTCCTTGAGGTAGTCCATCTCGTAGAGGTGCTCACGCCAGCGACGGTCCATGACCGACAGCAGCACGCGGCGCTGCAGCTGGTGCAGGGCGTCCTCCCCCAGCTCCTCGCGGCGCTGCTCGTAGGCGACCTCGGCATCGGCCAGGATCTCCTCGCGCAGCATCGCCGCATCGAGATTCTCCTTGCCACCGGCCTCCTCGATGAGCTCCTCAGCGGTCAGCGAGATCGGGTAGGCCGGACGCAGGGCGCCCCACAGCTCCTCGAGGTCCACGTCCTCGGCGGGCTTGCCGCGGGTGTGCTCATCGATCGTGCCGCCCAGGACCTCTTCGATGAACCGCTGGATGTGGGGGTCCAGGTCCTCGCCCTCGAGGATGCGGGCGCGCTCGTCGTAGAACTTCTTGCGCTGCTTGGTCAGCACGTCGTCATACTTCAGGACGTTCTTCCGGATCTCCGCATTGCGCGATTCGATCGAGTTCTGGGCGCGCTGGATCGCGCCGGAGACCATGCGGCCGGTCAGCGGGATCGACTCATCCACCCCGCCGCGGGCCAGCAGCTGCTCGGCCGCCCCGGCGTTGAACAGCCGCATCAGGTCATCCTGCAGCGACAGGTAGAAGCGGGACTCCCCCGGGTCGCCCTGGCGACCGGAACGGCCGCGCAGCTGGTTGTCGATGCGGCGCGATTCGTGACGCTCGGTGCCCAGCACGTACAGCCCGCCGAGTGCGGCCACCTCGTCATGGTCGTCCTCGACCTGCGTCTTGGCGCGCTCGAGCTCCTCATCCCAGGCCTGCTCGTACGCCTCGGGGTCCTCCTCGGCATCCAGGCCGCGCTTCTCCAGCGCCGCGTGGGCCATGAACTCGACGTTGCCGCCCAGCATGATGTCGGTGCCGCGGCCGGCCATGTTCGTCGCCACGGTGACGGCGCCCTTGGCCCCGGCCATCGCGACGATCCCGGCCTCCTGGGCGTGGTTCTTGGCGTTGAGCACCTCATGCGGAACGCCCTGCTTCTTCAGCAGTCCGGAGAGGTACTCGGATTTCTCCACGCTCGTGGTGCCCACCAGCACCGGCTGGCCGGTCTCGTGCCGTTCGACGATGTCCTCGACGACCGCGTCGAACTTCGCTTTCTCGGTGCGATAGATCCGGTCCGGCTGATCCTCGCGGATCATCGCGCGGTGCGTGGGGATGGGGACCACGCCGAGCTTGTAGGTGTTCATGAACTCGGCGGCCTCGGTCTCCGCGGTGCCGGTCATTCCGGAGAGCTTGTCGTAGAGCTTGAAGTAGTTCTGGAGGGTGATCGTGGCCAGGGTCTGGTTCTCAGCCTTGATCTTCACCCCCTCCTTGGCCTCGATGGCCTGGTGCATGCCCTCGTTGTAGCGGCGACCGGCGAGGATACGACCGGTGTGCTCATCGACGATCATCACTTCGCCGTTGAGGACCACGTAGTCCTTGTCCCGCTTGAACAGCTCCTTGGCCTTGATGGAGTTGTTCAGAAAGCCGATCAGCGGAGTGTTGAGCGACTCGTACAGGTTCTCGATGCCGAGGTGATCCTCGACCTTGTCGATCCCGGACTCCAGCACGCCCACGGTGCGCTTCTTCTCATCGACCTCGTAGTCGCGGTCGCGCCGCAGGAGCTTGGCAACCTTCGCGAACTCGGCGAACCACTTGTTGGCATCCCCGGAGCCGGGTCCGGAGATGATCAGCGGGGTACGGGCCTCGTCGATGAGGATCGAGTCCACCTCGTCGACGATGGCGAAGAAATGCCCGCGCTGGACCCGGTCCTCGGGCTTGAGGGCCATGTTGTCGCGCAGGTAGTCGAAGCCGAACTCGTTGTTGGTGCCGTAGGTGATGTCCGCGTTGTACTGCTCGCGGCGCTCGGCGGGGCTCATCCCGGAGGAGATCACGCCGGTGGACAGACCCAGGGCACGGAACACGCGGCCCATGAGGTCGGACTGGTAGGTGGCCAGGTAGTCGTTGACGGTGACGATGTGCACGCCCTTGCCGGCGAGCGCGTTGAGGTAGGCCGGGAGGGTGGCGACCAGGGTCTTGCCCTCACCGGTCTTCATCTCCGCGATGCGGCCGCGATGCAGGGCCGCCCCACCCATCACCTGCACGTCGTAGGGGCGCTGGCCCAGGGTCCGACGGGCGGCTTCGCGCACGGCGGCGAAGGCTTCGACCTGGATGTCATCCAGGGTCTCGCCGTCCTCCAGCCGCTCCTTGAAGCGCGTGGTCTCCTCGCGCAGCTCCTCGTCGGTCAGCTCGGTGAAGACGTCCTCTGCCTCGCCCACGCGGCGGGCGATGACCTCCAGCCGCCGCCGTTCCCGACCTTCGCCGGCGCGCAGGATCCTGTCGAAGAGGTTGACCACTCGTGCTCCCGTTGGTGTTGGTGCCGCCGCGGACGGCGGGGAATGCCTGCCCCATCGTACGGGTCGATGTGGCGCGGTTCGTCAGGCTGCGCCGAGCCTCACGTCACGCGGGGCTGAGCCTCGCGCCGCAGTGGGCTGAAGCGCGCCACGGTGAACTGTGCGGCGTGGGCCTATGCGGCGCGGAACTGTGCGGCGTGCCGCGCCGGTGCGTCGGCGCTGCACAGTGCGGGGCGGGAGAGGCGTTCCCCGCCTCTCCCGCCCCGTGGAGCGAGGAGTTCTCGCCCCGACGTGCTCAGGCCCGATTGCTCAGTCCTGCTGGGTCTCGTTCTCCAGCTCGATCACGCCGTAGTTCCAGCCCTTGCGGCGGTAGACCACCTTGGGGTTTCCGCTCTTCTCGTCGATGAACAGGAAGAAGTCGTGCCCCACGAGCTCCATCTGGTAGAGCGCATCGTCCACGGTCATGGGGGTGGCGGGATGCTTCTTCTCGCGGATCACCACCGGGCTGCCGGTCTCGGCGAGATCCTGCTCGGCCGGTTCCTCGGCCGTGCTGTCGGTCTGCGGCGGTGCCGGTGGGTCCTGGCGCAGCGCTTCGGGGAGCTCCTGGTCGGCGGTCATGGTGCGCAGCGAGGCACCGGTGGCCTGGTGCGCGCGGTTCCGGCCCCGACGGTGGTCCTTGCGGCGATCGCGGGCGCGGCGCAGGCGCTCCAGCAGTTTGCCGTAGGCGACATCGAGGGCTCCGTAGAGATCATCCGCGCGGGCCTCGGAGCGGATCACCGTGCCGCGGTCGTGGACGGTGAGCTCCACGCGGTCACTGAGCTCGGCCTGCCGAGGGTTCTTCTCCTGGGAGATCTCGACGTCCACGCGCAGCGCCTCCGGGGCGAACTGGGTGACCTTGTCGAGCTTGTCCTCGAGATGGCGGCGGAATCGGTCCGGGACGTCCATGTGGCGTCCGACGACATTGATCTCCATGGGTGGATCCTCCTTGATGCTGGTGCGGCCGCTCGGAGCCCGGCCGCGGTGGCTCATGGGCTGGTTTTCGCACCTCCTCATAGAAGGGGTCTCCGACCTCTGTGGCGGATGACACCAGCATGCCATGTCCCGGTGCAGATCGTGCGACTTCCGTCCCGCGGCGGCGCCGTCTCATCCGGTAGGCGCACTGACCGCGGCCAGCGGTCCGTGCTGCCGGGTGGGCAGGCGGGAAGCGGCCACGACGACGGCCCCGATCACCTCGGCGCCGGCCTCGGTGACAGCGTCATACATGGCACGCAGCGTGGAGCCCGTGGTGACGACATCATCGAGCAGCACCACCCGCGGCTGCTCACGCTCCAGGCGTCGCCGGGCCCCCGGGGTGAGCAGGATCCGACGGGAGCGTCGGCCCCGGGAGCCCTGCCCGTGCTGGGTGCTGCTGGGGCGGGATGGCAGCAGCAGGGCGCGCCCCGCGCCGTGGCGCTGCAGCTGCCGGGCGAGCTCGCCCGTGTGGTCCTCACCGCGGCGGAGCCGGGCCGCGGGCCGCGACGGCACCGGCACCAGGGCCGGGCGCTCCTCCCCTGCGGCCGCGGCGAGCTGCGTGACGGCGGGGGCAAGACCGGCGGCGATCGGTGCAGTCAGATGCAGCAGGCCACCGTTCTTCCAGGCCAGGACGAGGGCTTGGAGATCTCCGCCGTACTCGCCGAGGGCGAGCACGGGCAGCAGCGGGGCGTGATCCACACCGGCCGGCAGCACACCCCTGGGGACGGGCTGATCGCGCACCCGAGCAGCGCTGAGCAGCTGGAGGGCATCACAGCCGGACTCCACCCGGCGCGGCGACTGGGCGAGCAGGGCACGACAGCTCGGGCACAGCCAGGTGTCCTCCGCGCCGCAGGGGCATTCGCGCACGGCGACCAGCGCGCAGGTCTGCGCGATCACCTCGCGCACCCGCGCGCCCCGTCGCACAAGGCGGGAACGGGCTCTCACGGCGCTGCCGCGGTGTGCAGGAGTGTCCGGGACCGGCGGGATCGGTGTCATGCACCCAGCTCAGCCGCTGCAGCAGCGCAGCGCCAGCCGCGAGTGAGGATTGTGGATGACACCGGGGTGTGGAGGACGTTGGAGGGCAGCTCAGCAGGGCGCCCGATGTTCAGTAGAACGCCGGATCGCGTCCGGTGATGTCGACCGCGCTCCAGTTCTCCCCATCGCTGCGTAGCAGCTGATCACCGCGAATGCCCACCCAGGCGGTCTCGGCGATGACCGATCCGGCGACGCGGCGCACCCCATCGGGCAAGGCTGGCAGCGGATCGGCACCGGTGACCAGATCGACCACCAGGGCGCGCTGGGTCCCGCTGGTCGCGTCGGTTCCCAGCACCAGCACGGCCAGCTCGTCATACCACCCGGCCCAGCTGAGGTCCGTCAGCTCGGTGTGGATCGGTGTCGGCTCTCCCAGGGAGGTGGGGACGCCGTCGGCGTTGCGCACCACGGCGCACACATCCAGCCGCGCCTGACCGTCATCGCTCGAGAGCACCAGCATGCGCGTGGCATCCGCGGCGAGCGCCAGGCACGTCACGCTGCGCCCGTGCAGCCACGTGGCATCCACCTTCGCGTCCTCCTCGGAGGCCCGACCCGACAGCGCCAGCAGCGCACCGGCGTTGGAGACCGTCGCCGTCCACACCCACCCGGCATCGTCGATGCTGGGCGGGACGAAGGCATCTCCCGTGGCGGCCTCCCGCACCTCGATGGAGTCATCCGTCGAGGCGATGAGGACCACGGCCCGCTGCGGTTCGAGGGCCGCGGCGAGCACGCCGTCCTGAGCGATGATCGGATCAGCCACCGCGGTCTCGGCCAAGGCGGGGACCAGCTGCGTCGGCGGTGCGTCCCCGCTGGGTGAGGACAGCGAGATGATCCCCCGCTCCCCCGCGGCGATCGGGCGATGCCCGGGCAGGGCACGCTCCATCCGGTGTTCTTCCTCCAGCATAAGCTCAGTCTCCTCCTGGACCAGGCGCACCCCGGACAGGGTGCGCACGGACCGCAGCGACGCCTCGATCTGGCTGAGCGCCTGGTAGCGGGAGACGGTGGACAGGCTCGTGATCGCCGGTGGCACGGCGACCTGCACGGTGCCATCGGCGCCGGTGCTGATCGCCGCAGCGCCCATCGACGTGCTCGAGGGGATCTGGTTGATGACGGCGTCGGCGAGCGTCGGCGAGGGCCCGTCGGCCAGGCCCCGCAGCACGTCAGCGGCGATCTGCCGCAGCGCGAACCAGCGCAGGTCCGGGACCAGGTGGCGGCGGCGGGCATCGAGGAAGTACAGCCGGGCGGAGGCGTAGAGCGTCTCGAACGCGGCCTCGGACAGGAAGATGCCATCGGGCACCTCGTCCAGCCGATGCTGGCCATCCTGCTCCACCACCTGCACCGCGATCTCCCGCGTGGCGGGGGCGGGCAGGAGGCTGCGCACGCCCCGCTCGTCGATCAGCGCGGTCACGCGCAGCACAAGGGAGAAGGCACCGTCACCGTCGTCCTGGGCCCGCGTCTCCTCACTGCCGGAGTACACGGTGATACCGGCACCGGGGTTCCAGGCCGCCTGCGCCTGGTCGGTGAGGTAGGCGCGCGCGACCGCAAAGTCATCCTCGCTGCCCACCCCGGCTTGGACGAATCCGGCGACGACCTCGGCGGGGGTGGCATCATCCGCGGGCGGCAGGGCCCGCACATACGGGGCGCCGGGCTGCTCCTGCAGGGCCAGCGGGCGGCTCGAGGTCTGCGATTCGGTGGGGATCCGGGCGCACGCAGCAGCGGCACCGGCCACCAGGCCCACTGACGCGGTGCGCAGCAGAAGGCGGCGATCGGGGCGGGGTCCGAGGCTCATCGTGCACCTCCGGTCCGGTCGGGGACGGTGGTCTCATCGCTGAGGTCCGGCAGCACATCGGGGCCGATCTCCAGCTCACCAGTGGGGGTAGCGGACATCCGCCCACCCGCGGTGGCACGGTCGAAGGAGCGCTCCAGGCGCAGCGGCGAGCGGGTCAGCTCGCTGCCCGGACGGCGCGGCAGGGTCAGGCGGAACACCGCCCCTTCGCCCTCCCGACCCCAGGCCTGCAGCCAGCCGCCGTGCAGGTGCGTGTCCTCCACGGAGATCGACAGCCCCAGTCCGGTGCCGCCCAGGGTGCGGGCGCGGGAAGGGTCTGCGCGCCAGAAGCGGTCGAACACGCGCCGCGCGTTCTCCGGGGAGATCCCGTGCCCCCAGTCCTGCACCACGACGGCCACGGCATCCTCATCGGCAGCGGTCTGCACGAGCACGGGCTGACCGGCACCGTGCTCGATCGCATTGGTCAGCAGGTTTCGCAGCACCCGGTCCACCCGTCGTCCGTCCACCACGGCATCCATGCCCTCCCCGGCGAGGTGGACATCCAGGGTGCAGCCGCGGGCTTCGGCGAGCGGTTCAGCGTTCTCGAGCGCCCGTGTCACCAGGGCGTCGAGGTCTTCACGGTGGGCTTCGAGCGCTGCCGCACCGGCGTCGAAGCGAGAGATCTCCAACAAGTCCGCCAGCAGCACCTCGAAGCGCTGCACCTGCGCGGCCAGCAGCTCGGCGGTGCGCTGCAGATCCGTCGGCAGCTCTTCGCGGCGGGAATCCAGCACGGCGGAGGCCATGCGGATCGTCGTCAGGGGCGTGCGCAGCTCATGGGACACATCGGCGACGAAGCGCTGCTGGAGGCGGGAGAGCTCGGTGAGGTCCACGACCTTCTGCTCGAGGCTCGCGGCCATGTCGTTGAAGGACTCCCCCACGCGGGCCAGCTCATCGGCCCCGGCGACCTCCATGCGGCTGGTCAGATCACCGTCGGCCAGCTTTTCCGCTGCCAGAGCGGCGCGCTTCAACGGTGTTGTCACAAGCCGCGCGACCACCACCGCGATGCCGACGATCAGCCCCAGCAGCACCGCGCCGCCGCCCAGGATCACCCGCTGCACGAAGGCGAGCGTCTGCTGCTCCTCCTGCATCGAATACACGAGATACAGGTCGTAGGAGCCAGAGCCCGGCACGATCACGCGGGTGCCGACCAGCAGCGCCGGATCCACCCCACCGTCATTGTTCTGCCGCCCGATGGACCGCCAGGAGATCGCATCCGGATCCGTCGCGACAGTGGAGGAGAACTCGGGATCCACGGCATCGAACAGGGTGCGGTCCGAGGAGGAGACCGGGAAGACCGTGCCGGTGGTCTCCACGGGGATCAGCGCGACCTCCCGTCGATCACCGCCGGCCTGCCCCCCGGTGGCCTGCACGAAGGCGTTGACCGCATCCTGCTGCTGGGTGCTCGTGCCGGCGGATACCTGCGTGAGGGTCTCCACCAGCTCGGCGCGCACCTCCACGCTCTCCTCAAGCACCCGGTCGCGGCGCTGCTCATAGAGCCCGTCGGCGATCACGGAGGACAGATAGGCGCCGACGGTCAGCAGCGCGAGAATCGACAGCAGGATCGTGACCACCACGACCCGCACCGCCAGCGGCCAGCTGCGCGGATCCACAAGCTGGACCGCGCCGTCGCGCAGGACGTCCAGCGGCCGCTCGGGATCCGTATGCGGGGCGGTCACGGCGTCCGGGGGCGGCTCAGGACCCGCTCCCGGCCCGGTAGCCCACACCGCGGACGGTCACCACGATCGAGGGATTCTCGGGGTCGTGCTCGATCTTGGAGCGCAGACGCTGGACGTGGACGTTCACCAGACGAGTGTCCGCGCTGTGGCGGTAGCCCCACACATCGCGCAGCAGCACATCGCGGGTGAAAACCTGCCAGGGCTTGCGGGCCAGCTGGGTGAGCAGGTCGAACTCCAGCGGGGTCAGGGCGATCAGCTGGTCGCCCCGCCGCACCTCATGCCCGTCCACATCGATCGTGAGGTCGCCGATGGTGAGCTTCTCCGTGGTGGGCGCCTCCGCGCGGCGCACCCGCGCCTTGATCCGGGCCACCAGCTCCTCGGGCTCGAAGGGCTTGGTGAGGTAGTCATCGGCCCCGGCCTCGAGCCCCTCGACCACATCGGCGGTGTCGGTGCGGGCGGTCAGCATGATGATCGGCACCCCGGACTCGCGGCGCAGGCGGCGGCACACCTCGATGCCGTCCATGCCGGGCAGCATCAGGTCCAGCAGCACCACATCAGGGCGCACGCGGGGAAAGGCCTCCAGAGCGGAGGCACCATCGGGCGAAGTTGCGACCTCGAAGCCCTTGCCGCGCAGGACGATCCCGACCATCTCGGCGATCGCCTGATCGTCGTCGACCACGAGGATCTGTGAAGGCGTCGTCATGAACTCATCATGCCACCGCCTCCTCCATCGGCCCTGGAAGCAGGTCCCCTCCGCCGTGCGGCGCGTCCCGGGCGCGGTGGAGGGTCCTGCGGAAGATGCACGGTCCTCGACCATCGTCGGATCGGTTGGCCATGGTCACCTGCGTAAGGTCAGCTGCACCGGCCCCACCCCGGAACCCCACCACCCCGGAACACCGCAGGAGGACGCATGAGCAGCCCGTGGACCGCCCCCGGTCAGAGCGACCCCGCCGCCGGGTCCGCGCCGGGCCCGACCGCCCCCGGTACGGAGCCTGCGGCCTGGGATGCTCCCGGTGCGGGTGGCTCCGCGGGGCCAGCACCGACCGGGACTGCTCCCGGTGCTCCCGGCCCCTCGGGCGGGCCTCGCCGCGAGCTCGTGCGAACCGACCATCTGTTTCCGCTGCGCCCCCTGAACCTCGGTGAGATCCTCGGGGCAGCGCTGCGGATCTACCGGGTGAACCCGCGGGCGGTGCTGGGGGTGGCGGCGATCGTGTACGCGATCGCGACGCTGCTGAGCACCCTGGCCTCCGGAATGAGCCTGGTGCCGATGATCGGTGAGATACAGGTGATGCTCGATGATCCCACCGGGGACTACGTGGGCGATCCCCTGATGGGCGGGGTGTCCACCATCATCAGCAGCGTCGTCAGCGGACTGCTCACCCTGGTGGCGGCGGCGCTGGTGACGGTGGCGCTGACCCGGGTGACGATGGACGCGGCGGTGGGCCGCCGATCGATCCCGATCCGGCGCGCGAGAAGATCCTCGAGGAGCTCTCCAAGGGCGAGTACTCCTCCGGGCAGGGCTTCCTGCCGTGGTTGCTGGGGCGGCTCGAGGCCTGGCTGCACCAGCTGCTGGACACTATCGATGGCTCCTCGACCGCTCAGGGCGGCCTGGCGGTACTGATTCTGCTGCTGCTGATCGTCGCGGCGGTGCTGGTGCTGCGCCGCACCGGTCGGCTGCGCCGCACCCGCCAGCTGAGCGCTCCGGTCGAGCTGGATGCCGAACGTTCTCTCAGCGGCGATGAACTGCGCGAGCGCGCGCGCCGCGCCCTGGCCGAGGGGCGGCACGATGATGCGACCGTCATCGCACTGCGCGCCCTGGTGCGAGACCTCGAAGAGCGCACGCTGCTGGATGTCACAGCCGGCATGACGGCACATGAGGCGGCAGTGCGCGCCGCCACCGCCTTCCCGCAGCTGCGCAGTCGCCTCACGCTGGGGGCCAATGCCTTCGACACCGCCGCCTACTCCCTGCGCAGCACGAGCGCGAAGCAGGCCGAGGACCTGCTGCTGCTGGCCGAGTACATCGCCGAGACCGCCCCGGATCTGGAAGCGCTCGATGCAAGCGCCGACAGTGCCGAGCAGAGCCTGGTCGGCGCGGGAGAGCCGTCATGAGCGCGCCGACGGTGGATTCCGCGCCGACCCGCGCGACCGGGCAGGCCACTGCCCCGGCACCGTCCGACGCCAGGAGCCCGCACGGCGCCGCGCCGGGCGGGTCCGCTGAGCGGCGTCGGCCCTGGCTCGTGCCTCTTGTGGTCCTCGCGCTCGTGGCAGCCCTGGGCATCATGCTGATGCGCGGCTTCTACCAGGACGGCTTGCTCGAGCCCGGCTCTCCCACCCCCCAGGGCGGCAAGGCCGTGGCGGAGGTGCTCGACGACCTCGGCACCGATGTCGAGGTTCAGCGGCGCATGGAGGATGCCGCTGCAGCGCTCCGCGAGGGACGCACCGTGGTGATCACCAATCCCTCTGGACTCAGCCACGAGCAGCTCGAGCTGCTGGACGCGGCGCAGCAGGAGTCGGACGCCCGACTCGTGCTGATCGCACCTGATCTGGTGACCCTCAGCTATCTGACCCCCGATGTGTTCCCCTCCGGCGCCCTGCACACGAAGACCGTGGTGCCCGCCGGGGGCCAGTGCGGAAACGCGGATTTCCGGGCCCGGAGCCTGGCGGTGCATGGCACCGAGGGCCTCACCGACTCCGCGATCCTGTACCGCACCAGCGGCGATGCCTCATCCTGCTTCCACTCCGGCAATGGTGCGCTCGTGGCTGTCTCCGGCGACATCGTCGTGCTGGGCAGCGCCGATCTGCTCACCAATGAGGGGGTGCGCGATGCGGACAATGCGGCGCTGGCTCTGAATACGCTCGGCGAGAGCGGTGAGCTCACCTGGTATCTGCCCTCGGCGAGCGATCCGCTCTCCAGCACCACCCCCACTCTGCTGGACCATCTGCCGCGCTGGGCGGGCCCGGTAACGCTGTGGGGGCTGCTGGTGGCCGCCGTGGCGCTGCTGGCGCTGGGGCGGCGCTTCGGCCCCGTGGTGGTCGAACCGCTGCCGGTGACGGTTCGGCCCCAGGAACTCGTACTGGGCCGCGCTCGTCTGCTGCACCGGGCCGATGCCCGCGATGCCGCCGCCCAAGCCCTGCGCTCCGCCTGTGCGGTGCGCCTGGCTGAGCGTCTGGGGCTGCGCCGCAGCTCGGGCCTGGACGCTCTGTTGGCGGCGCTGGCCCCGCACACCTCATCCACGCCCGAGCAGCTGCGCAGGCTGCTGGGCCCCACCCCCGTGACCAGCGACCAGGCCCTGCTGGCCCTGGCCGCCGACCTTGACCGACTGCTGGAGGAGACCGACCGATGACCGAGAACCAGGCGGGCCCCGCGCCCCAGATCCCCCCGCGCCCGGACGCCACCGCGACCGCCCCCATGGACGCCGACACCCGCACCCAGCTGCAGGGGCTCAGCACCGAGGTGCACAAGGCCGTCGTCGGCCAGGATGCCGCGGTGACCAGCCTCGTCGTCGCGCTGCTGTGCCGCGGGCACGTGCTGCTCGAGGGCGTGCCGGGGGTCGCCAAGACGCTGCTGGTGCGCTCCCTCGCCGCGGCGCTCGATGTGCGGATGCGCCGCGTCCAGTTCACCCCTGACATGATGCCCGGCGATATCACCGGCTCCCTCGTGTACGACAACACCACCAGCGACCTCGTCTTCCGCGAGGGCCCGGTGTTCACCAACCTGCTGCTGGCCGACGAGATCAACCGCACCCCGCCCAAGACGCAGTCGGCCCTGCTCGAGGCGATGGAGGAGCGCCAGGTGACGGTCGACGGGGCCAGCCGCCCGCTGCCGGATCCGTTCCTGGTGATCGCCACCCAGAACCCCATCGAGTTCGACGGAACCTACACGCTGCCGGAGGCACAGCTGGACCGCTTCCTGCTCAAGGCCGTCATGCCGCTGCCCGAGCGGGAGGTGGAGATCGATGTCCTGCGCCGTCACGCAGATGGCTTCGACACCTCCGATCTGCAGGCCACCGGACTGCGGACCGTCGTGGACATCCCCTCCCTGCACCGCGCGCAGCAGGACGTCGCCGCCGTGGCGGCTGAGGATCCTGTCGTGCAGTACATCGTAGACATCTGCCGTGCCACCCGCCGCTCGCCCTCGCTGACCCTCGGCGTGTCCCCGCGCGGGGCGATCGCGCTGCTGCGCACGTCGCGCGCGTGGGCGTACCTCTCGGGCCGGGACTTCATCACCCCCGATGACGTCAAGGTGATGGCGCCGGCCACCCTGTCGCATCGAGTCCGCCTGACCACGGAGGCGGAGCTTGAGGGCACCCAGGTGGAGTCGGTGCTCGCCGCCACTCTCGCGTCCGTGCCCGTCCCCCGCTGATCCGCCGTGCCCCACGGACAGTCCCGGAAGGAGAGCAGAATGCGCACGCCGATCTCGCTGCGCGTGTCCCTCACGCCGCGCGCCGCGCTGGCGGGGCTGCTCGCCCTGCCGGTGGTGGTGCTGTGGCCGCGCTGGTGGGTCGTGCTGCTGCTCGCGGCGCTGTGGGCGCTGGTGCTGCTGGCCGATGCCTTCGCCGCCCCGGAGCCGCGGCGCATACAGGTCCAGCGGCGACTGCCGGCGCAGGTGCGTCTGGGCGGCACCGTGACCGGACGTCTGCTGGTCACCAACCCCACGGCGCGGGCGGCCCGGCTGGAGATCCGCGATGCCTGGAACCCGACCGCTGGACTCGCCGAGCAGCGCAGCACCCTCACTGTTCCCTCCCGGGAGCGGCGCGCCATCGAGCAGGCCTTCACGCCTACCCGGCGGGGCGAGCACAGCTCCCGCACCCTGCTGGTCGCCTCGGTGGGTCCGCTGGGGCTCGCCCGCCGCACCGCCGCCGTGGACACGCCCGGGCGGCTGCTGGCCCTGCACCCCTTCGGGGCACGCAGGCACCTGCCCTCGCGGGTGCAGCGGCTGCGGGAGATCGAGGGTCTGTCCGCCATCCACCAGCGCGGGCAGGGCACCGAGTTCGACTCCCTGCGCGATTTCGTGGACGGCGATGACGTGCGTTCGATCGACTGGCGGGCCACCGCGCGGCGCCGCTCCGTGGTGGTGCGCACTTGGCGGCCCGAACGGGACCGGCATGTGCTGATCGTCGTGGACACCTCCCGTACGGCGGCGGGACGGCTTGGCGATTCCACCCGTCTGGACGCGGCGTTCGATGCCGCGCTGCTGCTCACCGCTCTCGCGGGGCAGGCCGGGGATCGGGTGGACCTGGTGTGCGTGGACCGCATCCCCCACCTGTCCGTGGTGGGGTCCAGCCGCACCACGGTGCTGCATGACATGGTCTCGGCGACCGCGGGGGTGCATCCGGCGCTGGTGGAGACCGATTGGGAGCGGGCCGCCTCGACGATCACCGACCGCACCCGACGGGGCTCGCTCGTCGTCCTCATCACGCCGGTGGATCCCGCGGTGGTGCACACCGGGCTGCTGCCGGTCGCCGCACGGCTGGCGAAGGACCATCCGCTCGTCGTCGCCTCCGTGTCCGATCCGGCACTCGGGGAGCTGGCCGCCGGGCGCGAGGACGTCGAAGCACTGTACATCGCTGCTGCTGCTGAGCAGGCCCGACAGGAGAGCGCCGGCGTCGCCGCTGCCCTGGAACGGGCGGGCGCGCATGTGGTGGATGCTCCCCCGGAGCGCGCCCCGCAGGCCCTCGCCGACGCCTATCTCGCGCTCAAGGCGGCCGGGCGGCTCTGAGCTGACTGCGCGCGGGCGATGATCTGGTAGGTGTGCCAGTGCTTGGGGCCGGAGAAGGCGCGGCCGTCCCGCTCCTCCTCCACCAGCTCCAGCACCTCGAGGCCGGTGACCAGCTCGTCGACCTGCGAGCGGGACAGGTACGTCCCATCCGTCCGCCCTGCCCAGTCGTCGCGGTCTCCGAACAGGTCCACGGCCAGCACTCCCCCGGGCCGCAGGCAGCCCAGCACGGTTCTCCACAGACGCTCGAAGGCACTGCGTTGCACGAACGGCAGCGCCGCGCAGGACAGCACCAGATCCGCTGCCGGGAGCTGCTCGAACTCTTCCAGGGAGGCGGTGCGGTGACGCAGCGGGAAACGTGGGGCAAGAGCGGAGCGAGGGGTCCGAGCGCGGCTCAGGCGGCGGTCGCGACGGTGGAGCCCACCTGTTCCTCGGTCAGGTCTCCGGTGATGCCCGCGCGGTGCACCTGCCGGCCGCGGCCCAGCATGAACAGCAGGAACAGCGCCCACACCAGCACTCCGATGCCGATGCGCACTGCGGGCGGAAGACCGCTCGGGGTCACGAACGCCTCGATCACGCCGGACAGCAGCAGCACCGGCACCAGACCGATCGCGACGGTGACCAGGGCGCGCGCCGCCTGAGACAGCGACCACAGGCGCGGCAGCGGTCCCGGCCGCACCCACGCCCAGAAGGTGTGCAGGCCGGCCCCGGCGCCGACGATCACCGCGGTCATCTCCAGCAGCCCGTGCGGGAGGATGAACACGAAGAACGTACCGAGCCCCCCGTAGGCGCCCATCACCCCGGCTGAGAGCCCGATGTTCAGGCCGTTCTGCAGCAACATCACCACCGGCCAGAATCCCGTCACTCCGAAGACGACGGCCTGCACCGCGATCCACGCGTTGTTCGTCCACACCTCCGCGGCGAACCCGGTGGCGTCATCGGCGAAGTAGTAGGCGACGAATTCGCGCTGGGCCAGATGGCGCTGTGCCTCCTCGGGCACCACGAGATCGCGCGCCGTGGAGTCCAGCCCGAAGTACAGGCCGGAGATGACGGTGCTGAGCAGAAAGATCGTCGCCGCGAGCGCGGTGGACCAGCGGGCGGTATACAGGGCCGCCGGCAGGTCCTCCCAGAAGAATCGCCGCAGGTTCCGCCACAGCGGCACCTGCGCCCCGGTGATCCGCAGCCGCGCCCGGTGCACCAGCAGCGACAGCCGTGCGATGAGCGCCGGATCCGGGTTGGTGGAGCGGACCGTGGACAGGTGCGTGGAGGTCTCCTGATAGAGGGCGATGAGCTCGTCGATTCCCGCAGTGTCCAGATAGCGGCTGCGCACGAGCTCCTGCAGCCGCTCCCACTGCGGCCGGTTCACGGCGATGAAGGCGTCGGTGTCCACGCCCCCAGACTAGGAGTCGCCCGTCCTTCCCCACGGCCGACGAAAGTCGGAGGCCAGGCCGCCGGAAGCCGACCGTCGGAAGTGCCCTGCGCGCGCTGTGCCTGACAGGATGGGGCCATGACCACGATGGGAGCCACCGACGCCGCCGCGCCGCCGCGCGAAGGGCTGATCACGGGCGATGCGGTTCTGCTGGACCTGCGCCCGGCACCGTTCCCCGTCCGGATGATCTCCGCGATCATCGATGGCGTGCTCCAGCTGCTGCTGTTCTTCGGGGCGGTGATCGGGCTGGTCTGGGTGGCGTCTCGGCTCGAGATCGACCAGGGCTATATCGCGGCCGCGCTGGTGCTGATCTCCGTCCTCGTGTTCGTCGGGTATCCGTTGCTCAGCGAGCTGCTGCTGCGCGGCCGCTCCGTGGGTCGCCTGGTGATGGGGACGCGCGTGGTGCGCGATGACGGCGGCCCGGTGCATGCGCGGCAGAGCCTGCTGCGCGCCGTGATGGCGATGTTCGAAATCTGGTCCACCAGCGGTGCGCTCGCCGTGACCTGTTCGCTGCTGGACCGCCGCTCCCGGCGGGTGGGGGACCTGCTGGCCGGGACGATGGTGATCCAGGAACGGATGCGCGACCTGGTGCCGCAGCGTCACGAGATGCCAGAGCAGCTGCACACCTGGGCCACCGGCGCCGATGTGGGGCGCCTGCCGCTGACGCTGCTGCAGGACATCCGCGGATTCCTGCCGCGTGCGGAGCAGATGAACCCGGCATCGCGCCATCAGCTGTCGCGGGAGCTGCTGCAGCGGACGCTGCCGCATGTGGCGCCCGCTCCCCCGCCCGGCACCGATCCCGAAACGTTCCTGCGGGCGGTGCTGTCCGAACGCTCGCGCCGCGATGAGGAGCGGCTGCAGCGGGCCCGTGCCCGCCACGACGAGCTCAGCGCCGAAGTGCGCGCCGTGCCCTTCGCCAGCTGAGATCCTCGCGGAGTCTCACTGCCCGGGCGCGGACGTGCGGCCGGCGATGAGCACGGGGATACCGTCCTCGACGGGGTGCACGCGCCGACAGTGCGCGCATTGCAGGGCGGCGGGCACATCACGCAGCTGTCCACCGCAGTCCGGGCAGCGCAGGGCGGTGCGCACCCAGCGCGGTACACCGGCCCCACTCGCTCCGGCGGGCAGCTCCACGTCGGTGGCTGCCTCAGCGGTCTGCGAAAGGACACCCACCGGCTGCTCGTGCTCCGTCGCCTGCTCTCGCTCCCCCCGCGGCTCCGGCTCTGTATCCCCCTCCGACCCCGGCTGAGCGATGAGGCTCTGCACCGTGTCGCGGATCTGCTCCATCGTGGCTGCCTCCCGGGCTTCGACGTTCAGCCGCAGCAGCGGTTCGGTGGTGGAGGAGCGCAGGGTGAGCCACCACTGCTCGGCAGGGGGCGCGGCCTCGTCCCAGTGGGTGATGATCAGACCGTCGCGCTCCTGGACCGCTGCTCCCGGCAGGCCCTCCGCCCACGCGCGCACCCGTGCGCGGGCCGCTGCCGGGGCGGGGTGGCGAGAGTTGATCTCGCCGCTGATCGCATAGGGGCTGTGGCACGCCACGAGCTGGGAGGCAGGACCGTCGCTCTCGCGCAACGCCGCGATGACATGCAACGCGGCGAGCATCCCGGAGTCCGCACGGAAGAAGTCGCGGAAGTAGTAGTGGGCGGAGTGCTCACCGCCGAACACGGCGTCATGCTGCGCCATGAGGGCCTTGATGAGGGAATGGCCGACGGGGGTGCTCACGTGACGCCCGCCCGCGGCGGTGATCGCCTCCGCGACATGCCGGGAGGAGACGAGGTTCGCCAGCACCGTCGGCTGCTCCTCCCCCGCGGCGCGGGCGCGGGCGATCTCCCGCTGCGCGATCAGGGCGGTCACGGCCGATGGCGGCACCGCGGCGCCGGTCTCATCGAGGACCACGCAGCGGTCGGCGTCGCCGTCGAAGGCGAGCCCCAGATCCGCCTGCCGGGCGGTCACGGCCTGCTGCAGATCGGCGAGGTTCTCCGGGCGCATCGGGTCCGGGGCGTGGTGCGGGAAGCTGCCGTCGAGCTCACCGTGCAGGATCTCCAGCGTGATCCCGAGCAGGTCCCCGAGCACAGCCGGGGCGGTCAGGCCCGCCATCGCATTGCCGGCATCGACGATCACGTGCAGATCCCGGCCGGGCGGCAGCGGGGCCAGGCGGTGCAGCATCGCGGTGTAATCGGCGAGGGTCTCGATCTGCTCGGCGCGGCCCTGCCCGCGCGCAGGGATCTCCCCCGCGGCCAGATGCTCCTCGGCGCGGCGGCGGATCTCGGCCAGGCCGTCATCGCGGCCGATCGGCCGCGCACCGGCGCGGCAGAACTTCATCCCGTTGTCCGCGGCGGGATTGTGGCTCGCGGTGATCATCACCCCGGCGGCCTGGTGCAGGCCGGAGGCGCAGTACAGCTGGTCGGTCGAGGCCAGTCCCGCATCGGCCACCACGGCGCCGCGCCGCACCGCCCCGTCGATCACCGCGTCCGCGAGCTGCGGGGAGCTCACACGCATGTCATGGGCAACCACAATCTCGGGGGCATCCAGCAGGTCTGCAAAGGCGGCCCCAAGAGCACGCGCCACCTCCACGGTGAGCGTCACTCCCGCCTCGCCCCGAATATCGGAGGTCTTAACGATCGCGGACAGGTCCGCGCTGGTGCGCTCACTCATGAGGGCTCCTGACCACCTGGAGGTGACGCCCGCCCCTGGAGCTCACAGTGGGCCGCGCGGCGGCGGAGCTCGGCGGTGCCTCAGCGGCGGGCCGATGGACGGCGTCGGACAGAGCCACGAGGTCATCGCCTCTCCCCTCCCCCGGAACCCGCAGCAGATCCCAGCCGCGCGGTGGGGTGAGGCGTTCGGCGTGCTCACGGCACAGGTCGTAGGCGCCCGGCTCGCTGACCCGGGACAGCGGTCCCAGCACGGCCGTGGAGTCCTGGTACACGAAGGTCAGGGTGCTCACCGCGGGGTGGGAGCAGGCGGTCCGGGAACATTCACGAGCAGGCACGTCCAGCAGTGTACGCAGGCCGCAGGCACGGATCAGGCAGGGCACGCCCTCCTCGGGCACGGGGGCTAGAGTGCCGGGCATGAACCTCGCGCCCCGCCCGCAGGATGCCGCCGCCTCCACCCGGTCGGTGCGACGGCGTGACCGCCATGGCCGGGGCCGACGCTTCGATCTGATCCCCCCGCATCTGCCCGGGTTCCGCACCCGCCGCGAACGCTTCGACGACCTCGTCGCCGATATCGGGGCAGAGCTCACCGGGCGCTTCCCGCGCCGGCTGGAGCATCTGCGGATCCTCGTCGAGGAGGTACCGCCAGCGGATCCGGCGCTGTGGGAAGAGCGCACCGTAGTGCTGGGCCGGGCGGTGCCGCCCACGCGCGAGCACCCCCCGCGAGTGATCATCCATCGGCGGCCGGTGCAGACCCGCTGCAGCAATGAGGAGGAGCTCGAAACGCTCGTGCGTCAGGTGCTCTCCGAGCAGATCGCATCCCTCCTGGGGCTGCGGCCCGAGGACGTGGATCCGAGCGCCTGGGGCGAGTGAGCTCACGTGCCGCCGAGGGTCCGCGGCGCAGTGCTCACTCCGGTCGGTGCACGGTTCTCACTCGGACAGCCGCACGGTGACGGCATCGGTACCACCGCGCGCCGGCACCACCGGCAGCGTGGACAGCAGCACACCGTCGTCGGAGTCCTCCGCGCGCTGGACCCAGCTCGCATGCACCGCGCCCGGCACATCGGGGACCACGCTGATCCCGGCCGCGGGCTTGCCGTCGACGCCCAGGCGCGCGGCGGGCAGAGTGGCGGTGCGCCCGGCGTCGAGCTCCACCTCGATCGGTTTCCCGGCGCCGCCATCGGCCCCGAGCGGGATCACCGTCGCGACTGCCTCCTCCGTGGCCGCAAGCGACAGCGCTCCGGGGCCCGTTGTCGCGGGCAGGGCGGTGATGCCGTGGCTGACCAGCGCGGGGGCAGGAGAGGTGAGGGTGAAGTCCACGGGCTTGCCGAGGGTGTCGCCGGGCAGATCCTTCCCGGTGCGCTCGGCGCGGGCGACTGCTTGCACCGGGTCCGCAGCGCTGATGGCCACGGCGTAAGTGCCCTCATCCAGGTCGGGCAGGGGGCGGGCGATGACGCTGCCGGGGGCGAGGGGAAGATCCTCGACGGTGGCGTCCTCGATCGGGCCATCGGGGCCCAGTACCGTAATGGTGGCGGTGGTGGCCTCACCGCTGGGGTTCGCGATCACCACGGTCGGCTCAGCTCCGGCCACATCCACGCCCGGGATCACGAGGTCGCTGGCGGGATCGGGCAGGGGCGTGAGAATCTCGGCACCGCCCGGGGTGAGGCCGTCGCGCTCGGTGGCCTGCACGCTCATCGCCAGCGGTGAACCGACGACGTCGACGCGCACGCCGAGCGCCGGTTCATCGGCCACCACGGACCCCAGCAGCACACGCTCCTGGCTGTGGGCGGGGACCACCACCTGGCTGCGGCCCTCCATCTTCGCCGGGCCCTCGGCGGTCCACAGCTGCACGGAGGCGGTCGCGGGCCGGTCGGTGTCATTGCGCAGCACCAGCTCGGAGCTGTCACCCCGCTGGGTGGAGACCCCCAGGAATCCGGCCGACGTGGTCGCTTCGCTGCAGCGCGTCACCACCAGCGAGCGGTAATCCCCGGAGGGGGTGATCACGGATTGCACGGAGTCGGCGACGGGGCGGCCGCCCTGCGACGCAGCGGTGACCACCCGCGAGGGACCCGTCACCTTCTCCTGTCGCTGCGCGGCAAGCCCCAGGTCGGTGGCTTCCGCATCATCGCCCAGCACCTCCCCGTCGGCGTCGAGGGTCCAGATCGTGGGGTGGCGAACGGACCCGTCGTCCTCCTGCAGCGTGGTCGAGGGGTTCACACTGCCGAACAGCAGCGAGGATGCCGGTTCGAGGGAGATCGTGCGCACGGCCACAGCCTCAGCAGGGGGCACCAGGCCGAGGTCGTCATCGGAGGTGCGCTCGGCGAGGTCCTCCGGCAGCTGCAGCGCCCCGGGGCACACGGCGGTGCGGGCGCCTTCCTGCGCGGTGACCTCCTGATGCTGGACCGGGACCGGCTCATGCGGCTCGCTGAGCGCCAGAGCGGTGCCCGCGACAGCCAGCGGAACCAGACTCGCGACCGCGAGCGCGGGACGCAGCACGCCGTGCGGCGCGGCGCCGGGGCGGGAACGATCAGCCATACATCTCCTCCACGGTGCGGGGGCGGACGCGCCAGGGGATGGCGATCAGCGCGGTCAGAGCTGTCACGCTGTACAGCAGGATCTGCCATGCCAGCAGCGCGGGCTGTTCGCGCTGGATCACGACCTCACCACCCACCCCGGCAGGCAGCGTGAAGCCCTGAGCCCAGCCGTCCACCTCGAGCGGCGCGAGCTCACGCCCGTCCACGCTCGCCCGCCACTGCCCATCGAACCGCTCGGACAGCAGCACGGTGCGCTCGACGTCCGCAGCGGGAACGTCCCCGCGAGCATCCACCACGCCGCTCGCCAGCGCGATCGACTCCCCGTCCGGGCCGATGACCTCGGCGCGGGGCTGTGCGCCGATCAGGCGCCACATCCCGCCCCGGGCGCCGTCGGTCACCTTCTCCAGCAGCGGGGATGCATCGAGCGTGCGCGAGAGCTCAGCCTGCTCCTGCGGATGGCCGGGGACGATCACGTAGGAGATCGCCAGATGCTCGGCGACGGGCTGCTCCTCGGCATCGGGCACGGCGGAGCCTCCACCGGCGAGCATCGCCCCGACCGCCTCGCGCAGCGCTGCTGAGGCGGCATCGTCATCGACGCCCTGCCCGGCGCGCGCAGCGTTCGCCGTCCGCAGATCCGCGACCGTGGCGTGCTGGATGACGCTGTCCCCGCCATGGACCACGAGATCCGCCTCGACGCTGCCGTCCGGGCGCTGGTCCAGCACGAGCACGCGGCTGCGGGCATCGGAACGCCCCTGATCCGCGGCGGCGGCCGGAACCTCCCCCTGCTCGCTGCGCTGGATCTGCAGCTGCGCGGGCAGCAGCATCGTCCACCCGGCCACGCTCACCACGCACACCGCGGCGACCATCGCGCCGAGCGCACTCGTGGTGATCCGGCGGCTGCGAGAATCGCTCTGCTCCCGGCGGGCGAGGGCATCGAACGTCGCTCCGGCCCCGAGGGCAAGCGCGAGCAGCAGAACGCTCAGCAGGCCGTGCAGCGGCGCGGTGACCAGCTGTCCGTCCCCGACCGCCACCGGTGTGCGCTGGGCCAGCAGCACGGCGAGAACCACGATCGCGGCCGCGAGCAGGCTGAAGCGACCCATGCGCCCGGCGGCACCGGCCAGCAGCGGAGCGCCGAGAGCAGCGAGGGCCACGGGCGCCAGCGGCACCAGCGCGAGGAGCAGCGCAGCGGTAGGGCCGACGGGGCCCGCGAGCGCACCCGGCAGCGGGGAGGGCACCGGCCACAGCGCCAGCAGATCCAGCAGGGTGGGGGTGGCCGCGGAGGGCGGCACCCCGGCGACAGCCAGCAACAATTCGGGATGCCCCACCCACAGCGGCACATACGGCGCGTGCAGAGCGAGGGAGGGCAGTAGCACCCACAGCAGGCGGCGACGACGACCGGGCACCGCGATCGCGACGAGCCCCAGGGCGAGCGCGACGATGAGCACGAGCACCGGCTGGACCGCGCCGATCACCAGCAGCACCAGGCCCCCCGCTGCGGCGGCGGACACGCTGGCCTGGGAGACCTTATGCGGCAGTCCCACGGCCCGACCCACCGCGAGGGCCAGCGGCGGCAGCAGCAGGTGCACCAGCAGCAGCGGCCAGGCGCCGAGCATCAGGGCGGACAGCAGCGGCGGGGCGAGCCCCCAGGCCACGGCCAGGACCAGGCGTGCCCCGACCGCGCGGGTGATCGCTCCGGCCGCCCACCAGGCCAGCAGCGCGCTGAGCGGGATCGCCGTGAACACGAGTGCTTCGAGGGCGAGGGAGCCGGATAGCGGCAGGTGGCCGAGCAGCCGCACCAGGGCATCGGCCGGTCCGCGCTCCCCCAGACCGCCGGGGATCCAGCTGGCCCAGGCCGCCTCCCAGCGGGTGCCCCAGGTCTCGGGGATGCGGCGCAGGGCTGGTCCGGTGAGCTCTCCGCGGCCGAACAGTCCGCGCAGCGCCACCATGGCGAGCGCTGTCGCGCTGAGGGCCACGACCGCCGTCCACGCGATGTGACGGCCGTAGTCAGCATCGTCGATCCCGTGGCGGGTGCCCGCGATCCCCCACGTAGTGCGGCGGATGCGGCGCTGTCGGTCATCATCGGCGACCAGTCCGGTCCAGGTCTCCTCCGCCCAGCGGCGCATGTCCTCACCGCGGGGCAGATACAGCGGCGCCAGGCGTGCCTGCGGCACGCGGGCACGTCGGGCGTCCTGGCGGCCGCGGCGCATCACCCGCCCAGCACGGGACATCGCCGCCCCCCAGGCGCTGAGCTCCATGAGCGCGAGCCGGGGGGCGACCGCGGCGAGGGCGCCACCGATGCGCACGAGCGTCAGCAGCGGCAGCAGAAGCAGGGTTAGCAGGGAGTACAGCGGGGGCCGATGCTTGAGCAGCAGCAGGATCTGCCCCATGCGCTGCTCGCGCAGGCGCTCCAGACGTGGCCTGGTCGGCATCCGGTGCTGGACGCGAGCGGCGGACTGCACCGCCACGCGCTCCCCGGAACGCCAGATGCGCCGGCATAGGTCGATCTCCGCCCACGGCGGGGGCAGGTCCGGGTCAAGGGGGCCGACGTCCCGCAGGGTGTTCTCGCGCACGAGCATGCCCGGCAGCGGCACGGCGAGGACATCCTGGCGCCAGTCGGACTGGCCCTGGTCGATCTCCCCGGGGTCGATGCCGGTGACGATGCCGCCCGATCGCGTCAGCGTCAGTCCGACGTCGACCAGGGCCCGCGCAGCCTCGGTGCGACCGGTGCTCCCGGCGGGCTCCTCCTCGGACAGCGGACGCACCCGCTTGGCGCCGACGACAGCGGTGTTCGGGGAGACGGCGACGATCCGCAGCTGCTGCTCGAGGGCATCGGGCTCCGGCGGGGAACCGTCCTGGAGGAACCACAGCCAGGTCTCATCACTCGTGGTGGCGGCCCGCCGTCCGGTGCGCGGCCGGTTCTCGCGCAGCCGCTCGGGCACGCGGGCGAGATCTTCGGCCTGCTGGGTGCGGGCGCGCTCCACCTGATCGATGTTCACATCGCGGGCGCGGCGACCGCCCCGGGAGCCCTGGGCCGCGGCGACCGCAGGCTCGGCAGCCGCAACACTGCCGGAGGGCGCTGCGTCCGCCTCGGAGCGCAGGCTGGCGAGGACCTCACGCACCGCACCGGAGCGGCTCACGGCAGAGGAGATGGGGATCAGGGAGTCGAGCAGACCGCGATCTGCAGCATCGTCGAGAAGACCGCTCAGCTGTTCGCGCTGCGGCTCGGGGACCACCATGGCGATCCGCTGCGGCAGCTGAGTCTGCGCCGCGAGGGCGTCGAGAAGTGCGGTGGCGGATGCGTGCGTGCTCGTCCCGTCCAGCAGGACGATCGCGGTGACGTGGCGTTCGTGCACCAAGGGAAGGCGTCAGACAGCTCGGCGCTTGAGCTTGCGGCGCTCGCGCTCGGACAGGCCGCCCCAGATGCCGAAGCGCTCATCGTTCTCGAGCGCGTACTCGAGGCATTCCTGGCGCACCTCGCACGAGACGCAGACCTTCTTGGCCTCGCGGGTGGAGCCGCCCTTCTCGGGGAAGAATGCCTCCGGGTCCGTCTGGGCGCACAGCGCCCGTTCATGCCAGGACAGCTCGGCGTCCTCGGAATCCTGGATCGTGAGATCGAGCAGGGTCAGCTCTGCTCGGGCGTCCTCGAACCGGTTCTCGTCCATGACCGCCACTCCTTCCTCCTGGTACGCGCCCTGGGATGCTGCAGCACGGCCGCTCGGGGCTGTGCACGGCCTAAACTACACCGGTGTAGTCCTGGTCCGTCAAGCGGTATCGGCGCGTCGCCTTGCACCGCGGGGCCTCATCACACCTGTCACCCGGGAGATTCACATGACCGGCCCCATCCCGTCCGGCACCCCGCACGGCGCGGGCGCAGCCTCGAGCCGCGCCTCCGCCTCGCCCGCGGCAGTGCAGGTGCTGCCTGTCACCGGGGTGCCGGAGGTCGGTGCCGGTGATGATCTCGTGGCGCTGCTTGCCGGTGCTCTCGCTCCGCTCGCGCCGCGCGCGGGCGATGTGCTGTGCGTGTCCACGAAGATCATCTCCAAGGCCCAGGATCTGCGGGTGGCCCCCGAGCAGCGGGAGGAGGCGATCCGGGCGGCAGCCGTGCGGGTGGTGGCGCGGCGCCTGCACACCCGCCAGGTCACCTCCGTGGTGCAGATCCCCTCCGGGCCGGTGATGGCCGCCGCGGGCGTGGATTCCTCGAACGCCCCGGCGGGCCCGCTGCTGCTGCCGGAGGACCCCGATGCCTGCGCACGGGAGCTGCACGAGGGGCTCACCGCCGCCCTCGGGGTGCCGATCGGGGTGCTGCTGACGGACACCTCCTCCCGGATCTGGCGCATGGGCGTGACGGACTTCGCGCTCGGTGCCGCCGGGGTGGCGGCGCTCGAAGATCTGCGCGGCGGGCGCGATGCCGATGGCCGCGAGCTCAAGGTCACGGTGCGCAATCTGGCCGATGAGCTGGCGGCGGCCGCGGACCTGGTCAAGGGCAAGGCCGACGCGATCCCCGCGGCGCTGGTCCGCGGCGTCCCCGGTGCCACGGCAGCGGACGTCCCGGCCCGCGAGCTCTCCCGCACCGGGGAGGATGACTGGTTCCGCCGCCCCAGTCTCGAATCGGTGTGGCAGGCTCTCGGGATCGCCGAGCAGGACGAACCCGTAGCCCGCATGTCCCCCGAACCGGCCACGGAGCGGATCGGGCGGGCGCTCGCGGTGGCGGCTCTGCCGCGCCAGGGCACGAGCCCGCTGGGTGCCCATGTCCGCTCCCTCACCCATCGCGGGGAGATCACCGGGATCGAGGTGCAGCCCGCCGATGAGTCCCGCCGCGCTCTGGCCGCCGCAGCCGTGATGGTCGAACGGATCCGCACGGCGCTCGGCGCGGAGTCGCTGGGCCAGCCCCTGCCCGAGATCCCCGTCCACCTTCTCGATCCCATCCCGGAGGAGAACCGATGACCGCGCCCGCCGACCCCACCCGCACTGCGCACGCTCTGCTGGACGCCCTGCAGGCCCAGGGCCCCCAGCCGGTGCTGGCCTGGTACGGGGAGGCCGCCCGGGTGGAGCTGTCCGGGCATGTGCTCGCCAACTGGATCATCAAGGCGATCGGGCACCTGGCCGATGAGATCGCCCTGGCCCCCGGGGCTGCGGTGCTGATCGACCTGCCGCCGCACTGGAAGCGCCTGGTGCTCGCGATCGCCGCCTGGTCACTCGGCGCCGACGTCACCCTCCGAGAGCCCGCGCAGGATGGCGCCGCCCCGGAGCCGAGCGGTGGCGTGGATGCCCCGGCCGTCCTCGTGACCGATGTCCCACAGGATGAGCTCGCCGATGCGGCCGATGAGGTGCTCGCTCTCGAGGCCCGGTCGCTCGCCCCACGCTTCGACAGCGCGCTGCCGCCCCTCGTGCATGACTGGGTGCAGGAGGTCCGCGCGCACCCTGATCAGCTCTCCGTGCCGCTGCCGGCCTGGTCCGGTCCGGCCCCGTCGGCCCCCGGTGATGGGATTCCGCGCCTGCTGGTGCCCGGTGACGGTCTGGACGTGATCACCCCGGTGCTCGGGGCATGGCTTGCCGGGGGCGGGATCATCTGCCCGGCGGATCAGGTCAGCGCAGCGCAGGCCCGCAACGAGGGCGCCACCGGCCACGCCTGATCAGGTCCGCCCGCAGCCTCGCCGTCCCGCTGCGGACGTCACCGGGTGTGCAGGACCGTCGGGCTCACTGTGCGCGCAGGGTCGCGACGTTCACTGCGCGCGCAGAGTCGCAACAGCCTCGGCGGGATCCCCGTCGAAGATGGTGCGGCCCTTGGCGAGCACGACGATGCGGGTGCACAGCTTCTCGAGCATCTCCAGCTCATGGGAGACCACCACCATGGTGCGGCCCATTTCCTGCAGCTGACGGATCCGCTCCAGGCACTTGCGCTGGAACGGCTCATCGCCCACCGAGAGGATCTCATCCACCAGGAAGATGTCCGGATCGGTGTGGACCGCCACGGAGAACGCCAGACGCAGGAACATGCCGGAGCTGTAGTACTTCACGTCAGTGTCGATGAACTCCTCGATCTCGCTGAAGGCGACGATCTGATCGAAGCGCTCATCGATCTGCTGCTCGCTCATCCCCAGGATCGCGCCGTTGAGATACACGTTCTCGCGCCCCGAGAGGTCTGGGTGGAAGCCCGCTCCGACCTCGATCAGCCCGGCCACCTTCCCGCGCAGCAGCACGCGGCCGCGATCCGGGTACAGCACCCCGGAGATGGTCTTCAGCAGCGTGGACTTGCCCGAACCGTTGAAGCCGATCAGCCCCACCGTCTCCCCCGCATGCACGGTGAGGGACACATCGTCCAGTGCGAGGAACGTGTCAGCCAGCTTCTTGCGCTGCAGCGCGGAGAAGACCAGCTCCTTGAGGGAATGGTCATGGCGCAGCGAGAACTGCTTGGTGACGTTCTCGATGCGCACCATCTCGCGTTCGGTGGGGACGGCGGCGGATTCGGGAACCGCCTCGATGTCAGGGCTCATCGCGTCTCCTCACAGTTCCTGGGCGAAGCGGCACTTGGACCGCTCGAACACGATGGTGCCGATCACGAAGGTCCCGATCGCGATCAGCAGCCCGGCCCACCACAGGCCGAAGGGCTCTCCCGGCGCGGTCAGCGAGGGGTCCACCGCTGCGGCCTCCACCACGCCGGGGCCGTAGCGCCAGAACGCGACGTGGAACAGCTCCACGACAATGGTCAACGGGTTCAGCTGATACAGCCACCACCAGATCGTTCCACCGATGGCCTCCTCGACCATCGACACCCGGTACAGCACCGGGGAGAGCCATGTGGCCACCATGACGATGAGGTCCACGAAGTTCTCCACATCGCGGAAAGCAGCGTTCAGCGCCGCCGTCAGCATGCCGAGCCCCATCGTGAACACCAGCAGGATCACCATTCCCAGCACGAAGGCGACGACCGCGGTGAGAGACGGCAGCCAACCGAACAGCAGCGCGCCGACCACGAGCACGAGCAGCTGCGGCACGAAGTGCACCAGCGCCACGAACATGCTGGCCCAGGGGAACAGCTGGCTGGGCAGGTAGATCTTCGCCACGAGCGGCGCGTTGCCGGTGATGGAGCGAGTGGCGTTGCCGAACACCTCACCGAAGAGGTTGATCACGACGATGCCGCTGAACAGGTACACCGCATACGCGGGTGTGTTCTTGGACAGCTGCAGGAAGATGCCCAGCGCGATGTAGAAGACCAGGAACTGCACGGCGGGCTTGACATAGCTCCACACCATGCCGAGTGCGCTGCCGCGATAGCGCACGCGCAGCTCCTTGCGCACCAGCAGGCGCAGCAGGAACCGTTCGTAGATCGGGTTCAGCCACCCGGCGTCCTCTCCCGGGGCGCGCCAGCCCTCCGCCTGCTCGGCCCGGGTGGGAACCTGCGCCGCGCGCGGGGTCCTGCCCTCGTTCACGCCGTGGTGTTCCCCGTGCCAGATCGCTTCTGCTCACTCTCGCGCACCGGCGCGGGATTCGCAGCGAAGGTCTCCTCCCACGCCGCGAAGGACGTGAGCTCCTCGGCGGCGTCCCGGTAGCGTGCGCGCAGCTCGGGCCAGCGCCGCAGCAGCTCCGCGTGGTCCTTCACAGCCTGGGCGATCATGCCGCGCACCTGCCGCGGGCTGCGGCGGTACCACGACACCTTCGTCCCCTCGGCGTTGGAGACCAGGGCGGAGTCCAGATGGGCCAGGCGCCACCACTTCGCGTCCTGATGCGCCACGAGAGCCTGCGGGTGCTCCTGGGAGCTTTCTTTGGGCTCCAGGATGACCTGCTTGACCAGGGTCTTCGCGGCCCAGATCGGCAGCAGCTCACGGCGCGGCTCCGTGAAGGGCCGTCCCTTCCGCGGCGGCTTGGTCACCTTCACCGCCGGGTAGTCGTCCACGTCCGGCTTGGCCTCGGAGTCTCCGTGTTGGGCCAGGACCTGCTTGATCTGCGGCAGCTTGGTGCCGATCTCGGCGTGCAGGGTCTCCGGTCCGCGTAGCAGGTCCCGCAGGGCCAGGGCCCGGTTGGCGACCGTGGAGTACTGCATGGAGATGATGTGCTTGATGTCCAGGAACTGGGATTCCTTGATCAGCCGTCCACCGCGCTCGTACGGGGAGTGCAGCAGCGCCGCGATCGCCCGGTTGCGCTCATGGAAGTAGGACTGCCAGCCCACGCCGTCGTCCTTGTCCTGCCAGCTGATGTGCCACACACCCGCGCCGGGCAGCGAGACTGTCGGGTACCCCGCGGCCTTCGCGCGCAGACCGTACTCGGAGTCATCCCACTTGATGAACACCGGAAGGCTCAGCCCGATCTCCCGTACCACCTCGGTGGGGATCAGGCAGGTCCACCAGCCGTGGAAGTCCACATCCACGCGGCGGTGCAGCCACGGGGTGGATCGCAGGGGCTCCGCCGCGAGGTCATGGCCGTACTCGTGCTCCTCGGAGGGGAGCATCCACAGGAACCGCCAGGGGTTGACGATCTCGCCGTAGGCGTGCAGCACTGAGCGGTTGTTGAGGTCGAACATATGCGCACCCACGAGTGTGGGCACGGTCGCGTAGTCGGCGAAGGCCACGAGACGGCTGAGCGACTCGGGTTCGATGACGATGTCGTCATCGAGGTTCACCACGTAGGTGCTGCGGCCGTTCGTGGAGGCCTCGTACATGCCGCGGGAGAAACCGCCGGAGCCGCCGATGTTGCCCTGCTCGATGACCTCGAGCTGATCGCCCATGGCGGCCTGCATCTCATCGAGGCGCTCGGGGTGATCCGAGAGGCGGTCACTGCCCTGGTCCACTACGTACATCACATCGAGGATCTCGCGCAGGCGCGCGTCCTTCGAGATCTGCTCGACGTTGTCCAGGGCGTAGGACACCTTGTTCATCGTGGTCATCGCGAGGGACACCGTGCCCTCGGTACGTGCTGCCGCAGCCTCGAGGGACCAGTCGGCACCGATCAGGGTGACCTCGGAGTGCCCGGAGTACAGGTCGAACCAGTACCAGCCGCCATCACCGAAGGCATCCAGCGGCAGGTCCAGCACGGTGGTCTCCGGGGCGCTGCCGTTCCCCAGCGGGACGGCGTCGTGGCGCTGGATGCTGCCGCGCGCGTTGGAGCGGTAGACGATCAGCTGACCGGGCCCGGCGGTGGTGACCGTCAGACGCACGGAGCGGACCGGGGTCCAGCGCCGCCAATAGCTCGCGGGAAAGGCGTTGAAGTAGGTGCCGAAGCTGCGCATCGACCGCTCCGGCACCACCACGCTGTGCCGCTCGCTCAGCTCATCGGGATCCACCTGGGTGACCGGCGCTGCGCCGCGGGCGTCAGCGGTGCTCTCACGGACAGCCGCGACAGCGCCCACGCCGGCCGCGGTGTCGGTGCGGCCGGTCCGCGCGGCCTCGGACTCGATGTACAGCGGAATGATGTCCGGCGTGACCTCGAGCGGGAGGATCAGCCGCTGGACCACCCGGCGTGCGGTGTCGTCGGCGGTCGTCTCGGTGGCAGTGCTGTGGGTCATGGTGCTCCTCAGCGGCCCAGCAGGGCGGGCAGCTTGTTGTCGGCCATGGACAGGGCGGAGCCGATGGCCATGTGCATGTCCAGGTACTGGTAGGTGCCCAGGCGCCCGCCGAACAGGGTGCGCGGCTCGGCCTCGGCCAGCTCGCGGTACTTCAGCAGGCCTGCGCGGTCCTCGGCGGTATTGATCGGGTAGTACACCTCGTCACCGGGCTCGGCAAAGCGGGAGTACTCGCGCTGGATGACGGTCGCGTCCTTGGTGTAGTCGCGCTCGGGGTGGAAGTGGCGCGGCTCGATGATGCGGGTGTACGGCACCTCGGCGTCGGCGTAGTTCATGACCGAGGTGCCCTGGAAGTCACCGATCTCCAGGTGCTCGGTCTCCAGGTCGATCGTGCGCCAGCCCAGGCGGCCCTGAGAGTAGTCGAAGTACTGATCCACCGGGCCGGTGTACACCACCGGGATCTGCCCGCGCACGGCGTCGCGGTGCAGCGGCTGGGAGGTGTCGAAGTAGTCGGTGGACAGCTTCACCTCGATATTCGGGTGGTCCGCCATCCGCTCCAGCCAGGCGGTGTAGCCATCCTTCGGCAGGCCCTCATAGGTGTCGTTGAAGTACCGGTTGTTGTACGTGTAGCGCACCGGCAGACGGGAGATGATCGAGGCTGGCAGATCCTTGGGATCGGTCTGCCACTGCTTGCCCGTGTAGTTCTTGATGAACGCCTCGTACAGCGGGCGGCCGATGAGCGAGATGCCCTTGTCGTTGAGGTTCTCCGGGTCCTTGCCGGCGAACTCCCCGGCCTGCTCGGCCACCAGGGCGCGGGCCTCATCGGGGGTGTAGGCGGCGTTGAAGAACTGGTTGATGGTGCCGAGGTTGATCGGCATGGGGTACACGATCCCGTTGTGAGTGGTGTACACGTGGTGCCGGTAGCCGGTGAACTCGGTGAAGCGGTTCACGTACTCCCATACCCGCTCATTGGAGGTGTGGAACAGGTGGGCGCCGTAGCGATGCACCTCGATGCCGGTCACGTCGTCGGCGGCGGAGTACGCATTGCCCCCGATGTGGTCACGGCGGTCGATGATCGTCACCGAGACGCCGTGCTCAGCGACCGCACGCTCGGCGATGGTCAGGCCGAACAGGCCGGAGCCGACGATGAGGAGATCAGGAGTCGACACGAGGGAGTCCTTTCGAGACGGGCGAGGTTCCACCGGGAACTCGTTCACAGTAACCGAGCCGGGCGGGCCCTCGGCACAGGGCGGTCGGCGCGCCGGGGCGTGTGGCAGTGCTCATGCATCACCTGCCGACATCGTCGCATCCCGCTCTGCTGCGCGCCGAGAATCCCGTTCGACGAAGGTGCGGTAGACGATCCGACGCACCCACCCCGGGGCACAGCGGTAGACGGTCCGCTCGGCGACATTGCGCGCGAAGCCCAGCGGCGTCACCACCCGGTCGCGCAGCATGATCAGCTGCAGGCGCAGGTCACTGCCCAGCAGGCGCGCTCCCCCGCGGCGGGCGAAGAGGTCCTCATCCACGCGGTAGTCCACGAGCACGTCCGGCAGGTTCGCCATCTGCGCCCCGCCCAGCAGCATCCGCTCCCACAGCCAGTAGTCCTCCAGCAGCACCAGGTCGCGGTAGCCGCCGACGGCCAGCACCGTCGAGCGGCGCAGCACCATCGTGGGGTGGTGGAACGGGCTGTGGCGAGGCAGGTAGCGGACGATGTCCTCATGCGTGAGCGGACGCTCTCGCAGCGGGCCCTGGCCCGGCGGGATGCGGTCGCTGAACTCGCGCATCGCCCCGCCGAGCAGGTCCAAGCCCTCAGCGTGCATGCGCGGGATCTGCAGGGCGAAGCGCTCGGGCCGGCACAGGTCATCGGCATCGGCCCGGGCCACCAGGTCGAAGGGGCACTCGCGCAGCCCGTCCTGCAGGGCGGCGGCCACGCCGCGATGCCGGGGGTGGCGCAGCACCCGGGCCGGCCCGTAATCCCCCGCCTCAACCTGCTCCACGATCTCCTCGAGCTCGGTGGGCAGCGGACCGTCCACGGTCAAAACCAGAAGATCCGGAGTCAGCTGCTGCTCGATGGTGGCCGAGGCGAGGGCCGCGCGCAGACGGTCCGGACACTCCTTCGCCCACAGCGGCATCAGCACCGCGAACGGCGCGGGGGCGGGGGCGGTCACCGCCCGGCCGCCCGCTCGATGGCCCGGATGTCCGCGGCGGCCTCCCCATCGGCCTCGAGCACGCGGGCGGAGGGACGCGGGCCGCGCCGCAGCGCCGCCAGCAGCCCGCGCAGGCCCACACCGAGCAGGTCCGTGCGATGCCGCAGCAGCAGGCCCACCCAGCCCAGGGCGGTGCGGCCGCCGTACAGGATCCGCTCCAGCAGGGTGAAGGAATCGGTACGGGCGAGCGCCCAGATCCGATTGCGCACATCGAAGTAGAAACGGCTGCCCGGATTCGACTGTGCGCTCGCGAAGGCGACGGTGCGATGCTCCACGACGGAGGCGGGCACCCGCAGGCCGCGGCCGTGGCGCAGCAGGCGCCCGGTGTGCTCGAAGTCATCGGACCACAGGAAGTAGTCCGCGTACGGCAGCCCCAGGCGGCGCACATCCTGCGCATTCAGCAAGGCGGAGACGTAGCTCGCGGTGCGGATCGCCGTGCCGCCCGCGCGGGCCGCATCGCGCTTCTCCTGCGCGCTCGCGTTCAGACGCTGGCGCTGCGTGTTCATGGGGTGGTCGCGTCCGTCGGTCCACACCGCGCGGGAGCTCAGCACGCTCAGGCGCACCGGGGAGGCCCCGAGGGCGTCGAGCAGGGCGCTGAGCGCCTCGGGCCGCGGCACCGTGTCGTCGTCCATCACCCACACCCAGTCCGCCTCGTGCCGCACCAGGGCGCGGGCGATGCCCGCCGCGAAACCACCGGCGCCGCCCACATTGCGGCGCAGGTGCACCACATCGGCGTCGATCTCGTGCTGATCGGCGACCTCGCCGCTGCGGTCGGTCGAGGCATTGTCGATGATCACCACCGCATCGGGGGCGCGATGCTGCGCGAGCAGCCCGTCCAGGCATTCCTGCAGCAGCTGCTCACGGTTGTAGGTGACCACCACGGCGACCACGCGCGCGGACGCGAGATCGGGATGGGCTGCGGATGCAGGGGTCTCCGGCACGGGTGCGGGCTCGGTCACGGCGCCTCCTGGGTGGGTCGATGCCGCCGCTGCGGCCCTCCAAGTCTACGAAGACCCACCGGGTAGGCCGCACCGGGGCTCGCCCGGGCTGTGAAGGTCCCGCGGAGGTTCCCGGGAGGCCGGGCGGCACGGGCTGTGCTGGACGGCGTGTCGGCCACGGGGACGGTTACGCTGACGGGCGCCCGGCCCCTTCGTCTGGGCTCCGGGCCCGCTCCCTGCGGGCCTTCCCCGGCCCGGAAGGATGAGCCAGATCGTGAGCGAACAGCAGCCGCCGCGCTCCCCGCGTCCCGGCGGGCCGCGCCGCCCGGCAGGCAGCCGTGCCCGGGCCGGCGGCAGCGCGCGGCCGGTGCCGCCGCGGTCGACCCGCCCCCTCTCCCGCCCGGGAGAGCAGCCCACCCGTCCGCTGCCGCGCCAGCAGCAGGCGGGATATGACCCCGCCCCGCATTCGGGCGGGTCGGTGCCGCCGCCCACGCAGCAGCCGTACGGCGCCCCCGTCGATCCGGTCCCGCCGCCGCAGCGCTCCCCTGCCCCGTATCGTCGGCCGTCCCGGGGTCGGCGCCGCCCGCCGCGCGCGCTGCGTCTGGGGGCGACGCTGCTGGTGCTCGTGCTGGTGATCCTCGTGGGATGGGCGGGCGGCCTCACGCTGTGGGCGAATTCGCGCATCGAGCACGTCGATGCCCTCTCCGGCGCGGCGAATACCCCCGGCACCACGTACCTGATCGCCGGTTCGGACCAGCGGGATGCCGCGGTGGGTCCCGATGGGACCGAGGGGGCCCGCACCGACACGATCATGCTGCTGCATAAGGCGCGCAACGGCCGCAGCTATCTCATCTCGCTGCCGCGGGACACCCTCGTGGACATCCCCGGGTATGGCGGATACAAGCTGAACGCCGCCTACGCGTTCGGTGGCGCACCGTTGCTGGTGCAGACGGTCGAAGGCTTCACGGGGCTGACGATCGATCACTATGTGGAGATCGGCTTCGACGGCGTGCAGCAGCTGGTGGATGCGGTGGGGCACGTGAACCTGTGCATCGATCAGGACGTGAGCGATGAGAAGTCCGGGCTCGAGATGACGAAGGGCTGCCATGACGTCGGCGGCGAGCAGGCCCTCGCCTTCGTGCGCGCGCGCTACTTCGATCCCACCGCGGACCTCGGGCGCCAGCAGCGCCAGCAGCAGTTCGTCAGCGCATTCATGGACCGGGTGACATCCCCGTCGGTGCTGCTGAACCCGATCACCCAGGTGCGTCTGGCGGGAGCCGGGTCCGGGGCGCTGACCACCTCCGAGGGCACCGGCATCGTCGATGTCGGTCGCATGGCGCTCACGGCGCGGCGTGCCATGGGTGCCGAACCGGTGACGCTGCCCATCGCCGATCCCCAGTACCAGACGAAGCACTCTGGGGTGGCGGTGAAGGTCGATGAGCAGGAGGCCGCAGCGTTCTTCGAGGCCGTGGCCGAGGGGACGGCGGAGCCCGAGCCGACCGACGGCTGAGTCGGACCGGGCGCCCGCACCGCTGCGCGGCGCGCCCGGCGGGGTTCCCGTCGGAGCCCGCGCACCGCTGGACGGCTCAGCGGAAGAACCTGGCTCAGCGGAAAAACCTGGCTCAGCTCAGCGGAGGAACATGTCGATGACGATGTTCACCGCGTTCAGCACGGACTGGCCTTTGGAACGCGAGTAGTCGGTGTACAGGATGTGCACCGGATGCTCGGCGACGCTGAGCTTATGCCGCCCGATCTCCTCGACGATCTCTGAGGCGTGCGACATGCGGTTCTGCTCAATGGTGATCTTCTCGCATGCCTCGCGGCCGAGCACCCGCAGCCCGTTGTGGGCGTCGGTGAGCTTCACCCCGCTGGTCAGATTCGTGTACCACACGGCGCCGCGCAGCACGATGCGCTTGAGCAGCCCGGGCTTGGTGCGGGAGTCCAGGAAACGCGAGCCCAGCACGAGATCCACGCCCAGCTCCTCGCGCTTGGCGATCATCGCGGCCGCATCGGCCACCTGATGCTGCCCGTCGGAGTCGAAGGTCACCACCTGCCGCATCGCCGGGTCGCGCAGGGCGTAGTCGATGCCGGTCTTCAGCGCCGCACCCTGCCCCATGTTGTAGGGGTGACGGACCACTGCGGCACCCGCGTCGGCGGCGATCCGAGCGGAGTCGTCCACGCTCCCGTCGTCCACGCAGACGACCAGCGGATAGGTCTCGCGCAGCGAACGGATGACGTCGCCGACGACCTGTCCCTCGTTGAACAGCGGGACGACGAACCACGTGCTCTCGACTCCGGGGGCGGGGTCGGGGATCTGCAGCGCAGCAGCGGCGTCGGATGAGCTCACGGGCCCTCCTTCCGGGCTGGGCGGGCGAGAAGATCCCATCGGCCGTTGAGGGTACCCTGTCACGGTGGGCCGCAGCTGTGGTCATCGACGAATATCGGCACGTGGGTGCCCACGGAGGAGGACTGAACGTGAAGGTCGCAGTTGTCGCGCTGGGGAAGATCGGACTGCCCCTGGCGGTGCAGTTCGCCGACGCCGGGCATGAGGTCATCGGGGTGGATGTCAACCCCCGCCAGGTGGAGCTGATCAACCAGGCCACCGAGCCGTTCCCGGGCGAGGCGCATCTGCAGGAGAAGCTCTCCGAACTGGTCCCGGCTGGGAAGCTGAAAGCCACCACCGAGTACGCCGAGGCGATCCCGGGCGCGGACGCCATCGTGATCGTGGTGCCGCTGTTCGTGAACGACGAGACGTGGGAGCCGGACTTCGCGTGGATGGACTCCGCCACCGAGTCCCTGGCCGAGCACCTCACCCCCGGCACCCTCATCTCCTACGAGACCACCCTGCCGGTGGGCACCCTGCGCGGTCGTTTCGTGCCGATGATCGAGAAGATCTCCGGGCTGACCGAGTCCAAGGACTTCTTCGCCGTGTTCTCCCCGGAGCGGGTGCTGACCGGACGCGTGTTCCAGGACCTGCGCCGCTACCCCAAGCTGATCGGGGCGATCAGCGAGGAGGGGGCTCGCCGCGCCCGCGAGTTCTACGAGTCCGCGCTGACCTTCGATGAGCGGGAGGATCTGCCGCGCCCCAACGGCGTGTGGGATCTGGGTTCTCCCGAGGCCAGCGAGCTGGCGAAGCTCGCCGAGACCACGTACCGGGATGTGAACATCGGCCTGGCGAACGAGTTCGCGCTGTTCGCCCAGGATCACGGCATCGACGTGTACAAGGTGATCGAGGCCTCGAACTCCCAGCCGTTCTCCCACATCCACCGTCCCGGCATCGCGGTGGGCGGACACTGCATCCCCGTGTACCCGCGGCTGTACCTGTCCACCGATCCCGACGCGAACACCGTGCGCACCGCCCGGCAGCTGAACGCCTCGGTCCCGGAGCGCCTGGTGGAGCGGGCGGCATCCCTGCTGGGTTCCCTCGAGGGGATGACGGCCGTGGTGCTCGGCGCCTCCTACCGCACCGGGGTGAAGGAGACCGCGTTCTCCGGCGTGTTCCCCGTGGTCGAGGCGCTGCGGGCGCGGGGCGCGACGGTCGCGGTGCACGACACCATGTACGGCGACGCGGAGCTCGAGGGCTTCGGCTGGACGCCCTGGCACACCGGTGATGCGGCGGACCTCGTGATCGTCCAGACCGACCACCCCGAGTACGCCGAGCTGAGCGCCGCGGATGTGCCGGGCGTGAAGCTGCTCATCGATGGCCGCAACATCACGACGGCGAAGAACTGGCAGGGAACCCCCCGCCTGGTGCTCGGTGACGGCTCCGCCTCCACCCACCAGGCCGCCTCCAACGCCTGATCATGCTCGATTCCGTGCTCACTGCCGTCGCCCACCTCCCTGCGGGGACGGGCGACGGCGGCATGCTGCTGGCCGACGGGATGGGACAGCGCGCCTTCGCGAACCGTTCCTTCATCATCCAGATGTTGCTGATCCTGGGCATCCTGGTGATCACCGCCTGGCTGTTCATGAAGCGCGGGGCGAAACAGCTGGCGGTGCGGCGCCTACTGATCATCTGCTTCGCGATCTTCGCGGTGTTCACGGTCATCTTCCCGACCATCCTCACGCAGGTGGCGAACTTCGTGGGCGTGGGCCGTGGCGCGGACCTGCTGCTGTACGCCACCGTCGTGGTGCTGCTGGGGGTGATCGCCGTGCAGGAGGCGCGCGCGAAGAACGAGGAGAAGCGCACCACCTATCTCGCCCGGCGGCTCGCGCTGGATGAGGCGCGTCCCGCGACCGAGTATCGGGCCGAGGCGCTGCGCGAGCACGGCGGACCGCGAGGCACCTGACCCCGTGCTGTTCCTGCTGCTGACGATCCTGCTGGTCCTCGCCGCGGTGTACGTCCCCGGATATGTCGGGGTGCGCCTGCTGGGCGGGTCGAGGCTGCTCGCCCTCGCACTCGCCCCCGCGCTCGCGGGCGCCATCGCGGGGATCGGTGCGATCCTCGCCGCGCTGCTCGGCGTCCGCTGGGGCCTGCCGACGTATCTCGCGGCATCGACCCTCCTCGCCCTCCTGGGATGGGGCCTGGCCCGGTTCGGGCTGCGGCTGCCGACCACCGTGCTCGACGGGCCGCTCCTTCCGCACTCCCCGACCTCGTCGGGCGCCGCGCTGCACTGGGCACCGCTGTGGCTGGTGGGGGCTGCGGCCATCGCGCTGGCGCCGATCGCACGGCAGGCGGCCCGACCCGATGCCGTGCTGGAGCGCTGGGACACGCTCTACCACCTCTCAGCCCTGCAACGGGTGCGCGAGACCTCAGACGCCTCGAGTCTGCACCTGGGGGCGATCTCGAACTCAGCGCTCGAGCCCACGTTCTATCCAGCGGCCTTCCACGCTCTGGCCGGCATCGTGCCCTGGGGCAGCACCCCCGTCGTGCTGAACGGCACCGTGCTGGCGCTCGCCGTCGTGCCCTGGGCGCTCGGGATCGCGCTGCTGGCCCGCACGGTGCTGCCGCAGGTCAGCTGGGCCCCGTTCGGGGCCGCGCTCGCGGCCCTGCTGATTCCCGCCACGCCGTGGAACCTGTGGATCCATCTCTCGCCGATCCCGAACCTCTCGGCGTTCGCGGCGCTGCCCGGCTCGCTCGCGGCCGCCGCTGCCCTGTGGGGGGCTCTGCTGCCCCGGCCCCGCTGGCGCTCGGCGGTGGCCGCCGGTCTGGTGGTGGGCGCCGCCGGTCTGGGACTGGGACTGCTGCATCCCAATGTGGCCGTGACCGCCCTGATCCTGCTCGTGGTGCTCACCGCGGTGACCGCGCTGCCGCATCTGCGCACCACGCCGCTGCTGGCTGCGGTTCCTCTGCTCGCCGCCCTCGCCGTGCTCGCAGTGGTCTTCTCCCCGCTCGGAGCGCATGTCACCGGCTTCGACGGCGGACTGCGGATCCCCCTGTGGCGGGCGTTCATGGAGGTGGGGCTCGGCCTGCTGACGGTGTGGCCGATGGCGCTCGGGGTGGTCCTCGCGGCGCTGTGGTGGCCGGGTCTGATCCGCTGCCTGCGCACGGCCCCTCTGCGCTGGGTTGGGATCGCGTGGCTGGTCATCGCGGTGATCTACCTCGATGCGGCCCTGGACTCGCCGCTGAACCTCTCGGCGATCTACTACCGCGGGCAGGATCGGGTGTCGATGCCGCTGGCGATGCTGTCCTGCGTGCTCGTGGTGCCCGGCCTCCAGGTGTGGTCCCGCCTGCTGCCCGAGCGCACCCCGCAGGGCCCGCCGCGGGCGCTGCGACCGCTCACCATCGGTCTCGTGCTCGCCGCGGCGCTGCTCGCGCTCGGCTCCATTCCGGCACGGGATGACAACGCCGCTAAGAACCTCGCGGCGCACTATCCCGGACGCGGGCGGTTCCTGCAGCCCGATGAACGGGCCCTGTTCGAGGAGCATGTGCCGCAGATGGACTCTGCGGCGACGGTGCTGGCGAGTCCCTTCTCCGGGGCGGCGCATCTGTACGCGCTGTACGGCCAGGACGTGCGGCTGCCGGTGGCGGGGATGGCGTACTCGGATCTGGATCGAGAGCTGATCTACGCCACCGAGGACGCTGCGTACAACCCCGCCTCCTGCCAGCTGCTGCAGGAGCATGGCATCCGGTACGTATACCAGGAGCGCCTACCCTACGCCCACCATCGCACGTCCGATTCTGTGAATCTGGCCGGTCCAGAGCTGGGCCGGGTGTTGTTCGAGACCGAGCACTCCCGGATGATCGAGGTGGAGTGCGATGCCGGCTGAGGACGCGGGCGCTGCCCGCGCCCGGACGTATGCGCCGATCCTGGATGTGATCCGGGTGCTGGCTGTCATCGGCGTGGTGGTGGTCCATGTGATCGCCGATCACGTCCCCGATGGGCCGGTGGCCCTCACCGTGCTGCGGGCGCTGCTGGCCACCGCGGTTCCGGCCTTCGTCATGCTCTCCGGAGCGGTGAACCTCTCCCCCGTCGCGATGCGGCACGGCTCGGGCCCGTTCCTGGATCGGCGACTGCGCCGCCTGCTGCCCGCCACCATCGTGTGGACTGTGTTCTATGCGGGCATCATGCAGATCGTCATCGCTGGACAGAGCGCCGATCCCGCCCATGTGGGCCGGGAGCTGGTGCTCGCCGACTCCTACCCCCACCTGTACTTCCTCCCGCTGATCCTGGGGCTGACGGTGATCACTCCGGTGCTGGCGGCCTATGTCAGCTCATCGGGGCGGCGGGCCTGGACCGTCGGCGCGGTGGCCTCGGTGTGGACGTTGCTCATCGCGGCGCTGCCGCCGCTCAGCGAGGCGCTGCTGGAGCGTCCTGTGACACCGCTGCAGCTGGGCACTTTCACGTACTTCCTGCCGTACATCGGGTACTACGTGCTGGGCCGCGCGGCCTGGGCGGCGCCGGTACCGCGACGGACCGCTGGGCTGCTGCTGTCCGTGGGCCTGCCGCTGCTGACGGCGGCGACGGTCTGGGCGTATCTCAGCCCGGTCACCTCGGGCGGCGCCGGGGTGGCGCTGCTGCCCACCTACCTGTCCCCCTTCGTGATGGCGCTGTCGCTGACGCTGGTGATCGGGGTGCTGTCCTGTGGGCGGGACTGGGAGGTCAGTGAGCGCACGGAGTCGGTGCTGCGGCGAGCCGGGGATGCGACCTTCGGGGTATTCCTGCTGCATTTCGTGGTGCTGGTGGGTCTGCGCGGGGTCGGCTTCCCCGAGGATTCGGCGCTCGCGGTGCTGGCGCTGGTAGTGCTGGTGGCGGTGGGGTCCTTCGCGCTCACGCTGCTGGGGAAGCAGATCCCGGGGGTGCGGGCGCTGCTGTAGGAGAGCCCGGAAGGTCCGCGAGGATCGCCTGCGCGGCCAGGTCCGCGCAGCCCGCCAGGGAGGCGTGCTCCACCGTCCAGGCGCGCAGATGCTCGCCGGACGGTGTCCCCTCTCCGGCGAGAGCCTGCAGCATCGCGGCGGCCACGGCCTCGGCGTCATGGGGCACCGCCCAGCCCAGCTGGTGATCGCGGATCCGCTCATGGGCGGCCCCGTCCCCCGCGTGGATCACCGGGGTGCCGGTGGCGGTGGCGGCGTAGATTTTGGTGGGCAGCGCGAACTCATAGCCCTGGCCCGGGGTGATCGAGGACAGTCCCGCGACGGCGCCGCGCAGCTGGGCGGCGACCTCGCGCGGCGGAATCTTCTCCCGCAGCTCCACGCCGGTCAGGCCCTGCTCGCGCACCCGTCGGGCCAGGGCCTGGCGCCCCGATCCCTCGGAGAAGAACAGCAGCCGGGCCGCGGGGTGGCGGGCCTGCACCGTGGCGAAGGCGTCAAGGAAAATATCGGCCCCCTGCCATTCGGAGACCGTCCCCGCGTAGACGAAGTACGGTCCCGCCTCTGCGGCGTCGGGGCCGTCCGGGGTGAAGGTCGTGGTGTCGATGCCGTTGCCCACCATCGTGAGGCTCTCGCGCGGGCCGATCAGCTGCTCCACGCGGTGCTGCACGCCCGGGGAGATGGTCAGCACGTGGGCGGCGCGACGCCACACGGTGGTCTCCGCCCCGCGCACCAGGGCACGCACGATCCGCGGCACCCCGGCGACGGACTCGGTGGCATCGGCCCAGACATCGGCGGCGTAGAAGGTGAAGGGCACCCGTCGTAGCGCAGCGGCGATCATCCCCACCAGCCCCGTGGTGGGCGGTGGCTCCAGCACGAGGGCGTCCATCCGGCGCTGGCGCAGCAGGCGCAGCGCGAGCGGCACATCGAAGCTCAGGTAGGACAGGTAGCCGCGCACCTGGCCCTGTGCATCACGGCGCACCGGCCAGCGCGAGATGCGGCGGTCCCTAGAGCGCCCCCGTGCGGTCCCGGGGGCGATGGAGGTCAGCACGGTCACGTCGGCGCCGACCCGTTCGAGGGCATCCACGAGCGCCTCCAGGCGGAAGGCCGCCGCCACCGGTTCGGGGGCATAGACGCGACTGGCGAGCACCACGTGCGGCGCCCGGCCGGTGCAGCGCCGACGCGTAGGGCGTGAGCGCCGCGCGGCCCGGTCCCGTCTCACGCGCGCTCGCGCAGCGCGTCGATGCTGCGCAGCGAGGCGGTGCCGTCGCCGTAGTACGGGGGCCGCTTGCCGGCGGGCCGCGGACGCTGCACGGCGTCGGTCAGCTCGGCCGGGTCCGGGACCAGGCGGTTCCAGCCGTCCTCGAGGGTCTCCACCCACTCGGTCTCGGTGCGCACGGTCGAACAGGGGGTGCCCAGCAGGTAGGCCTCCTTCTGCAGGCCCCCAGAGTCGGTGACCACCGCGCGGGCCCGCTGCACAGCGCCGACGAGCTCCGGATAGGCCACCGGGCTCCCCACATGGACCGCGCCTCCTGCCAGCGGGATGCCGGCCGCTTCGGCGCGTGCCACCAGGCGCGGGTGTGCGAACAGCGCCAGCGGCAGGTCCAGGGCCTGCAGCGCCTCGACGATGCTGCGCAGACGCTCAGGATCGTCGGTGTTGTCGGCCCGATGGATGGTCGCCACGGCGTAATCGGCCGTGGGGTCGATGCCCTCGGGCAGGGTCGGGGTGGCGTCCTGGACGGATTCCGCCACCCGCAGGCACACGTCGGTCATGACGTCGCCGGTGACGATGGTGCGCTCGGCCAGGCCCTCGGCGGCGAGGTGATCACGAGCCACCTCGGTGGGGGCCAGCAGCAGATCGGCGGCATGGTCGGTGAGCACGCGGTTGTGCTCTTCGGGCATGCGGCGGTTGAAGGAGCGCAGTCCCGCTTCGAGGTGCGCGACCTTCAGGTGCATCTTCACCGCGGAGAGGGTGCCGGCCAGGGTGGAGTTGGTGTCGCCGTACACGAGGGTCCAGTCGGGCCGATGCTCCTCGAGGACCTCGTCCATTCCGGCCAGCATCGCACCGGTCTGGCGGCCGTGGGTGCCGGAGCCGATCTGGAGGTTGACATCCGGGGCCGGGATCCGCAGATCCGCGAAGAACACGTCGCTCATCGCGGCGTCGTAGTGCTGGCCGGTGTGCACGATGATGTGTTCGACATCGTCACGCTGGGCGGCCGCATCGGCGATCGCCGCGAGCTTGACGAACTGGGGGCGAGCCCCCACCACGGACAGGATCTTCATGGGGCGGGGTCCTCCCTCACAGGTCGGCGGCGCCGCGTGGACGGCGCCGCCCCCAGGTACAGTGATCACGCACCACGATAGCCAACGGTCGGTCCCGTCCGGCACTGCGCCGCTCACGGACCGGGCGCACCCAGAGGGGACCTTGCATGACGTCTTCGCCCACCGGGTCGGCCGCTCGCATCGCCGTCCTCGTCTACAACGACTGCGCGAACGACTCCCGGGTTCTCAAAGAGTCCGGTTCCCTGCGCGATGAGGGCTATGAGGTGCGGATCATCGCAGTCGAGCGACGGGAGCTGGGCCGCATGGCGGAGCTCATCCCGCTGCGGGAGGGGCTGCAGCTCGAGCGGGTGCCCGAGTTCACGAGTGAACGTCTGCTGCCGCAGCTGGCACCGCTGTGGCGGGGGCTGATCAGCCATGGCACGGGCGCCGGCGATGACACCGACGCCAAGGGCGGCATCGACCATCGCGCCCGCCCGCGTCCCCGGCTGGATCGCGCGCGCCTGCAGGGGCTGCGGCTGCTGCGCGGCATGGGCGAGCGGGCTTTCCGCACCCTGGCCCTGGGCACCTATTGGGTCAACGCCACGCGCGCCGGGCTGCGCCTCAGCCCTGATGCGGTGCACGCGAATGACGCGAACACCCTGGTGCCCGCCATGGCGATCCGCGCGCTCTCGCGCCGCCCGGTGGGGATCATCTACGACTCCCATGAGCTGTGGCGCCACCGCAATGTCCGCTCCGACCGTCTGCTGGCCCCGCTGGTGGAGGCCATCGTGGAGTCGATCGGGATCCGGCAGGCCGATGGGGTGATCACCGTCTCCCCGTCGATCGCGCATTGGCTGCGCACCACCTACAACCTGGATCAGATGCCCACCCTGGTGCGGAACGTCCCGCTGGCCGATGGGCCGCCGGACCGGGCCACCGGGGTGCTGCGAGAGCGGGCGGGCCTGTCTGCCACGGACAAGGTCATCGCCTATGGCGGGCGCATCACCACCGCTCGCGGCATCGAGGAGACCATCGCGGCGCTGCCCCATCTGAGCGCGGATGTGCATTTCGTGCTGCTGGGCTACGGGGAGGCCGCTGCCCTGGCCGAGGTGGAGGAGCTGGCCGCCGAGCACGGGGTCTCGGAGCGGGTGCACCTGGTGGGGGCGGTGGCGCCCGATGAGGTGGCCCATGCCCTGGCCGATGGTGATGTGGCGGTGGTGCATGTGCGCCCGATCTGCCTGTCCTACCGCTATGCGCTGCCCAACAAGCTGTTCGAGTCCATCCGGGCGGGGCTGCCGATCGCCGCGGCGGATCTGCCGGATATGCGTGCGGTGGTCGAGCAGCTGGAGGTCGGGGAGGTGTTCCAGGGTTCGAGCACGGAGGACCTCGCGCATGCGCTGCGGGAGATCCTCGAGGCCCCCGAGCGGTATCGGCGGGCGGCCCGGGCTGCCGCCCCGACACTGACCTGGGAGCAGGAGATCCGCGGTATGCGCGCGATGTACCGCCGGGTGCTGGCCGAGGTGCGGGCGGCGAGCGGCCGATGAAGGTCACGATCGTCACCACCTGGTTCCCCACCGCTGTCGCGCCCGCACGCGGCTCGTTCGTGGTGCGCGATGCCCGGGCGATCGCCCGCACCGCGCGCGTGCGGGTGGTGCATCTGGTGCCTCCGGCGGATGATGACGGCTCCCGGCGCCTGGTCCACGAGGGCCTGGAGGTGCTGCGCATCCCGATGGATCCGCGCCGCCCAGATCAGATCCTGCGGGCGAGCAGGGCGCTGCCGCGGGCACTGCGCGGCGCTGATCTGGTGCATTCGATGGCGTTCTCCGCGCTGCTGCCGTTTGCGCTGCGGCGCCCCCGCGTGCCGTGGGTGCACACCGAGCACTGGTCGGCGCTGACCACCCCGGCAACGCTGCCGACGGCCGCCCGACTGGGTCTGCCGGTGCTGAGCCGTCTGCTGGCCCTGCCGGACCGGGTGACCGCGGTGTGCGAGTTCCTGGCCCGCCCCATCCGCGCGGTGCGCGGGCAGCGCCCCACCGATGTGGTGCCCTGCATCGTGGATCCGGTGCCGGTCATGCCGCGGCGGGACCGGGCCGATGGGACGCTGCGCCTGGTCTCCACCGGCGGTCTGATTCCGCGCAAGGATCCGCTGCTGGCGGTCGAAACGCTGGCCCATCTGGTGGACGAGGACATCGATGCGCATCTGGAGTGGCTGGGCGCTGGCCCCCTGCAGGAGGCCACGGCGCAGCGGGCCCGCGAGCTCGGGGTCGCCGAGCGCGTGCTGCTGCGCGGGGCGGTGGATGCCGCCGAGGTGCAGGATGCGCTGGGCCGTGCGGATCTGTTCTTCGGGCCGACGCGGGCGGACAACTTCTTCGTCTCCGCCGCGGAGGCCATCGTGGCGGGCCGACCCGCGGTGCTCGGTGCAACGGGTGGGCAGGGCGAGTACACGCGTGAGGAGGTCGGGCAGCTCGTCGCGCAGCAGGATGCTCGGGCCTACGCCGCCGCGATCCGGGCGGTGGATGAACGCACCCGGGACCTGTCTGCCCAGGCGATCGCGGACACGATAGGGGATGCGTTCTCCGCACCGGTGGTCGGGGCTGGCTATGCCCGGGTGCATCGCGCAGCCCTCGCCGCAGATCGGTCCCTGCCGCGCACATCACCGCGCCCCGCGCAGGGCGCGGATGATCCGCGCGGCACGGTGCTCGTGCTGTCCTTCTCCGACATCTCCCGAGATGCCCGGGTGCTGAAGCAGGTGCGGCTGCTCGCCGCCCAGCACACCGTGATGACCTGCGGTTATGGCCCCCCGCCCGAGGGCTCCGCGCAGCATCTGCGGATCCCGGATGAGCTCAAGCAGTGGCGGCTGGACAAGTCCCTTGTGCTCACTCGCCGGTATCACCGCGCCTACTGGGAACAGGAGGTCGTGGCATGGGTTCGGGCGCAGGAGCTGCCGTGCACCGATGTGGTGCTCGCCGATGATGTCGACACCGTGCCGCTGGCTCTCGCGCTGCGGCCGCGCGGTGGAGTGCATGCGGATCTGCACGAGTACGCGCCGCGGCAGAAGGAAGACCGTCTGGGCTGGCGGCTGTTCGTCGCCCCGTATCTGCGCTGGATCTGCCGCACCCATGTCACCCGCGCCGATTCGGTGACAACCGTCGGGCAGGGGCTGGCGCGGGAGTATGCGCGCGAGTTCGGGATCCGGGCCGAGGTGGTCACCAATGCCGCCCCATACCAGGATCTGCGCCCCACCGCGGTGCAGCAGCCGCTGCGGATCGTCCATTCCGGCGGGGCGATGCCCTCGCGGCGTCTGGACCTCATGATCGAGGCGATGGCGGATCCGGCGATCGAGGCGACGCTGGACATGTATCTCGTGCCGAGCGATCCCGGTTATGTGCAGCAGCTGCGCCACATGGCCCAGGCACTGCCTGAGGGGCGGGTACGGGTCCTGGATGCGGTGCCGTACGCGGATCTGCACGCGGTGCTGAACAGCTACGACGTCGGCGTGTTCGTGTGCCCGCCCACCACCTTCAACCTCGCCAACGCCCTGCCGAACAAGGTGTTCGACTTCGTGCAGGCGCGTCTGGCGCTCGTGGTCTCCCCCACCCCGGAGATGCGGGACCTGGTGCACGGCGGGCAGCTGGGCGCGGTGACAGACGGTTTCACCGCCCAGGATCTGGCCCGCACGCTGCGGGAACTGGATACCCAGGCGGTGCGGGCAGCGAAGGCGGCGAGCGATGCGCACGCCGGGGAGCTGTCCGCCGAGCAGCAGAGCGACGGATGGATCCGGGCGATCGCCACCCTCGTCGCCCGCGCGCAGCAGTCCGAGCAGCCGGCGGCCTCGCAACGCCCCTGAATCTCGAGCCCGGTGCTCCGTCGCGCGGAGTCAGTCGCGCGTCGTCAGCCGCGCTCAGTCAGCCGCGCGTATCGAGCGCCGCGAGATCCGCGGCGACGGTGCGTGCCCGGGCGCTCCAGGTGTGCTCATGGCGCACCGCTTCGACGCGATCGGTCAGAGCCGTCAGCTCCGTGCGGTCATCGCGCAGGGCGGCCAGTGCCGCGGCGATGCGCTCGCTGCTGTAGGGCACCTGCGCTCCGGCACCGAGCTCGGATACCAGATCTCCGGCGTGCGTCCCGGTGGTGGCGAGCACGGGTTTACCGTGGCCGATGTACTCGAACAGCTTCACCGGGGCGGCGAAGTCGCGGTAGCGGGCCGGCTCCACGGTCAGCAGGGTGAGGTGGGCGCGGGCGAACAGGGGCAGCAGCTCCTCGCCACGGGCATGGACCACCTCGATACGGCCGCTGCTGCCCAGCGGGTACTGCTCGCGCACGGCGTCCCAGGATTCGGGTGGGGTGCAGAAGATCAGGCGCACCCCCGCGGTGGCGTCCACCGCCCGGAACAGCTCGTGCATGCGGTAGTACTCGGAGACATTGCCGACGTACAGCGCGGTCAGCTCGCCAACGGCCTCCCGTCGGCTGTCGTGCACGGCGGCACCGGGTGGCAGCGGGGCGGTCTGCTCAGGGCGGATCCACGGCACCATCGGCGCCATCTTCTGCGAGGGCAGGTAGATGCGGTTCAGCCAGCGGCGCATCGCCAGCAGTTCCGCGTGGTAGAGGGTGGTGGTGCCGGTGGCGATCAGGCGGCCGACGTCCTGCACATAGGCGGGGAAACGCCAGTACACATCGCGGTAGAACATGCCGGTGGGCACGCGGTGGCGGTGCAGCAGGCGCAGCAGGCTGAGGTCCACGGCCGGGTGGGTGGGCAGATGGTGCGGCTCGGTCAGCAGCGTCGGCATCGTGGAGTTCTCGCCGTAGGCGAAGTCCAGGCGGAGGCCCCGGTACAGCTTCCACCGCAGCTCGCGCAGGGCGCGGGCGCGCTCCGCCCCGTGGCCGGCGATCTCGATGACGTCATAGCCGGCGTCGGTGAAGGCCTGGCGCATCTTGGCGGGGCGCACCCCGGAGCCGGTAGCTCGGCCGTGGATCGGGTAGGGGGCGTGGAACAACATGGTGGGGCGGGTCATGGCGTCTCCTGCTCGGCGCGTCCGGTGAGCCCGGCGAGCGCGGCCTGCTCGGCGAAGGCCGGGACCTCGGCGACCACCTCGTCGAAGGTGCCGGCGGCGACGACCTGGCCGTCGGCCATATAGAACACGATGTCGCAGTGCTGGATGGTGGCCAGGCGGTGAGCGATCGTGATGGTGGTGACCTCGCCGCCGAGCTCACGGATCGACCCGGTGACCGCGGCTTCGGTCTTGGTGTCCAAGGCGCTCGTGGCCTCGTCCATCACCAGGACCTTCGGATCGGTGTACAGGCCGCGGGCGATCCCGATGCGCTGGCGCTGCCCGCCCGAGAGGGTGGTGCCGCGCTCCCCCAGCCGTCCGGCGAGGCCATCGGGTCGGGATTCGATCACCTCGAGCATCTGTGCGCGGCTTAGGGCACGCCGCACCCGTACGGGCTCGACCTCTGCAGGGTCCCAGGTCAGCGCCACGTTCTCCCCCACACTGACGTCGAACAGCGCCACCTCCTGCGGGACGTAGCCCACGGAGGCGCGCCACTGGCGCAGCACCGTGGTCATGTCGATGCCGCCCAGCAGGATGCAGCCGCTGCTGGGGGTGAGCAGGCCCAGCAGCAGGTCCACGAGCGTGGATTTGCCGGCGCCGGAGGTGCCGACGACGGCCACGGAGCTGCCGGCGGGGATGCGCAGGGAGACGTCGCGGACGGCGGGCTCCTCGCGGGCCGGGTAGGTGAAGGTGACGTTCTGCAGCTCGATGTCATGCAGCCCCGGCGGGAGGGTCGCGCTGTCCGGTTCTTCGGTGCGCGCGACGGCTTCTTGCGCGAAGTCGATGTCGTCGATGATGGAGTCGGCGAAGGCGGCGTTGGTGAGGATCCGGTTCTGGGTGGACTGGAAGCGGGTCAGCGAGGGGACGAGGCGGAATCCGGCGACGGCGAACAGGGCCACCGACGTCATCGCGGAGGTCGGACCATCGTTCGGCAGCCCGGTGAGGTAGCCGACGCCACCGACCACGACGAAGCCACCGACCATTCCGGCGTCCAGCACGAAGCGCGGCATCTGGTTGTAGTACTGGGCGTAGGCGCGGGTGGTCGCGGCGGCGGCCCGGCGGTCCGCGACGATCTCCGCGACCTGCGCCTCATTGCCCTTGAGCGTCAGCTCCTTGAGCGCGGCGATCACCTCCCCCAGCAGGCGCACCACCGCCAGGGAGTTGTCCCGGTTGACGGCGCCGTTGGTGACCGCCCGCGGGGTGACCACGCGCGAGAGGATCAGCGCGATCAACCCCAGGTACACGAACGTGGCCAGGGCGATCCGCCAGTCCATGATGATCAGTCCGATGCTGATCACCGTGATGGTTGCGAATTCGGCGAGCACCGTCATCGAGGGCATGAGCACATTGGCCACCACCGCGGCGACCCCGGAGTCGACCATGCGGATGATCTCCTGCGTGGAGCGGGAGGTGCGGTCCACCCAGGAGGAGGACATGTAGGCGCGGAACAGGCGCTGTCCGATCGCGACCTCGTGCTGGGCGAATCGCTGGGTGGCGATGCGGATGGTCAACAGGTTCAGCCCGCTCTTGATCATGATCAGCGCGACGAACGCGCCGACCAGGATCATCATCTCCTCGAAGGTCTTCAGCTGCCATCCCAGCAGCGGCACGGTCACCGCCTGGGAGGGGGCCATGAGCCCCGGGATCACGATCGCGATCGCCCCGAGCGCCACCACGTCCAGCAGGGCCAGCAGGCTCATGACGACCCCGAAGCTCCACAGGAAGCGCCGCGAGCGCGCGGGCAGCACGGACAGGGTCCGCAGCACGATGCGGATCGTCTCTTTCACGCGGCTCCTCCTTCGACGGATCGGGTCAGCACGGCAGCGTCACCTCGTACAGGGCGTAGGGACCATCCTGCTCCACCAGGCGCAGATCTTTCGGCGGGATGCCGTACAGCCCCACCCAGGTGGGGGCGGAGGCGGGGCTGATCAGCCGGCCGCTGAACTCCGAGGTGTCACGGTACAGGTGGGTGGGGCTCACCCGTGCGAGGGCATCGCACACCTGGCGTCGATCATCCAGGCGGCTGAAGTACTTGGCGATCAGGGCGCCATCGCGCGTCTGCGGGCTGCCCATGATGGGAAAGACCGTCTCAACTCCGCCGACGGACCAGTACAGGGGGGTGCCGTCGCGGGGGTCGCCGAGCACCACCGCGTCATCGGGCAGCTGCGCCGCGGTGCGCTCAATGAACGCCCGTTCCCGTGGCGTGACGTAGGGGGAGAGTTGCAGCCCGTAGGCGGTGTACGCCAGGGACCCGGTCAGCGGCAGCCGTTGCGGCACGGCGACGGCGAACACGCTCGTGAGGACCAGCGCCCCGGCGGCGACGGGGGCCAGCGGCAGCTGCGCCCAGCGCAGCGTCCGGGCATCGAGCGCGGCAAGTCCCCGGGCCATGAGCACCACGAGCAGGGCCGTCATCAGCGGGGCGATCCGCTCGCGGGCCCCGTACCAGGGGTTCACGAGAGCTTCGGCGAGCGGTGCGGAGATCTGCGTGGCCACCGCCAGCACGATCGTCACGACCACGCCCAGCACCGCCGTGGTCCCGATGGTCGCGCGGCGGCGCAGGGCCGCGACGGCCCCGACGACGGCGAGCACCCACAGCACCGCGACCGGCCACAGCGGTGCCTCGAGCACGGGGACCCGCGGGGTGTCCACGAGGACCCGCCACAGCACGCTCAGCAGCGGATCCGAGCTGGGCCGCGTGAGGTCCATCCCCTCCAGCAGGATCCGCGAGCCGATAACGAACAGCAGGGCCGCCGCGAGCGCGAGCCCCACCTGGATGCCGCCCCGGCGCCGCTGCCCGGCCCGCAGGCGCGCAGCTCCATGCACCAGCACGATGAGCCCGGCGAACACCGCGACGGAGAACATGATCGTGGGATGGGCCAGAGCCGTGCCCAGCAGCACCGCCCCCACCCCGAGGGCTCCGGGCACCGGGTGCACCCCGAGCCGCCCCTCCATGAGCAGCACGACAGCAGCGAGCGCTGGGGGCAGGCAGAGAGCTCCGAGCACCACGGGCCACAGGCCCATCACGAGCGCCATCGCCGGGACGCTGAGGAAGATCGGGGCGGTGAGCGCGGCGAGAACCGCAAGCCACGGTCGGCGGCGGGTGGAGACCACGCAGGTCGCCACGAGAGCGGCGAGAGCAGCGGGCTGTGCGGCGAGCATCGCCAGCGCCATCGCATTGGCGGCGGGGATGGTGTCCAGCGGCAGCAGGGCCGACAGGGCGTCCACGACGACGGGGTAGAAGGTGGGCTCGCCGTACAGCCCGGTCAGCGCCGAGGTGAGGGTCGCATCCCTCCGATGCCGGATCTCCGCGATCGCGGTGAGGTGGAAGAAGGAGTCGTAGCTGCCGTTGAGGGTGTCGATCCCGCCCATCCACCGCATGGCCGACGCCGCTGTTGCGATCCCCGCGAGCGCGCACGTGCCGCTCACGAGCAGCTCAGCCTGCATGCGCAGGGCCGGCTGGGCGATGCTCTCCCGCGGGGCGGCGACGCTGCTGCGGTCTGTGCGGCGGTGCAGCACATCGCGCAGTGCGCGCACCGCGGCCAAGAGCAGCACCAGCCCCACCCCGGTGCTCAGCGGAGTCCAGGGGATGGCGAGCAGGTGCAGCACGGCGGCCAGCAGCACCGCTGCCAGGACCGTCAGCGGCGGCGCCCACCCCCAGCGCACCGGCACCCGTGCACCGGCGGCCAGCAGCAGCAGCAGTCCGGGCCCGGTGAGCAGAGCCCAGGCGAGCAGCACCGGCAGCAGGTCGGTCATCGGTATCGTCCGTCCGGATGGGCGGTCACAGATATCACCGCGGGAAGATGGCGCGGGTGTACCCGTCGATCACCTGCTCGGGATCGCGGTGCTGGAGGGCGAAGGCGCGTGCGGCCTGCGCGGCCCGGGCGTAGGTCTGCTCATCCTGCAGGGCGAGGATCCGCTGCACGGCGGCAGCCGCATCGGGGACCACCCACTCATCGCTGTAGATGGTGCGGGCTCCGCCATAGGGCACAGTGTCAGGCCAGTCGCGCACGACGGCCGGACAGCCCGCAGCCAGGCCTTCCATAACCGCTTCATGGGTACCTTCGTGCCGGGATGAGGACAGCACGATCCCGGAGGTGGCCAGCAGCGCGGGGACGTCCTGGCGCGGACCCAGCACCTGGATCGCCGCGGGCGGGAAGTCGGCCAGGCGCCGTCGGACCTGCTGCTGGTACGGGGTGTCGTCCGCGGGATCATCCGGCAGCTGCGGACCGATCAGGCGCAGCTGGAAGGCGGGGTCGCGCTCCCGGAGGGCCGAGAGCACGTCCAGGGTGAACATCACGTCCTTGACCGGGCGCAGCCACCCCACCTGCACCAGCAGCGCGGGGTCCCGCTCACCGGCAGGTTCGGGGCCCAGGCCGTGCTGCAGCAGGTTCCCCACCTGGCTGGCAGGGACCACGGAGGCTTGCGGCGCGATGGCGTCGAGCATCCTCCGCACGGGCGGGGAGACGTGCAGCAGCCGGTCGATCCGCGGATAGTCATGCAGCAGAGCGAAGGGGGTGAACACTTCGAAGCGGTGCATCCGTGCGGTGAGCAGGCGCGGGGCGCGATCCAGCAGGGTCACCCAGGTCAGCACATGGTGCGCCCACTCCACGAGGACCGTATCGGCCCAGTCGAACGCCGCGGCGAGCTCGGGCGGGGTGGGCAGGAGCGCCCCGCGGGTGATCGCGTCATAGCGTGCGCGCAGCAGGCGATCGCGGTCCGGCATGCCGGGGGCGGCGAGCTCGTCGACGTCGATCTCGCGGATCTCGATCCCGCCGCGGGCGCGCAGCGCCTCGATCACGGGGTGGATGAACGTCCAGTTCGCCTGGGCGAGGACGAGCAGACGCAATGGCTCTCCCGGCGCCCAGTCCCGGGGCGGCGGGGCGGTGGGGCGCACAGCAGGGTCGATGGTCCCGTCGATCAGCAGCGTGCCGATGCTCGCGCTGCGCAGCGGGCGCAGAACCGGCTCGGGATCAGCCGCCAGGGGGGACTGCCCGGCCTGGTGGAGCGCCCCGTCGTAGGTGATGCGCAGCGCTTTGTCGAACCAGGTCAGCGCTGAGGAGATCCGGCCGCGCGCATGGTCGCGGTCGGACAGGCGCAGCAGGCGCTCCACCGCCTCACGCCAGGAGGATTGCGCGCCGTGACGGGCGAGATCCTCCTGGGCGGCGAAGTAGGTGCCCATGCCGCCGACGCGGCCCGGCAGATGCCGCAGCCCCCTTGCGATCAGGGGGATCGCCCGCCGGGCAGCGCGACGACGCTCACGCACGAGCGGTGATCCCCTCCGGGGCGACCACGCGGCCCTCGCGCGCCGAGACGAGCACCGCTTCGATGGCGCGCACCGTGCCCAGGCCTTCGCGCATGGTGACGATGTTGGTGGTGTCCACGCCCAGCACGGCATCGCGGAATGCCTGGTGCTCGGTGGCCAGCGGCTCCGTGCGCTGCAGGGCGTAGCGCACCGAATCGCCTTCGCTCACGCCGCGGAAGGAGGCCATGGACTCCCACAGGTTCGTGGGGTTCTCGCCGTTGGCGTGGAAGGTGAGGTCCGCGTTGAGGGTGTCGCCCACCAGGGCGCCCTTCTCGCCGGTGACGATGGTGACGCGCTCCTTGAACGGGGAGAGCCAGTTGACCAGGTGCCCGGTGATGGTGCCGTCGGCGAGCTCTCCGGCGATCGAGACCATGTCCTCGTCCTCGCGGCCGGAGCGACGCGTGGTGGTCGCGGCGACGGAGGCGAAGGAGGACTGCGCGACCCAGGCGGTGAGGTCCAGGTCGTGGGTCGCGAGGTCCTTGACCACGCCGACGTCGGCGATACGGGCGGGGAAGCCGCCCTGGCGGCGGGTGGCGATCTGGTAGATCTCCCCCAGCTGACCGCCGGCGATGCGCTTGCGCATCTCCTGCAGCGCAGGGTTGTAGCGCTCGATGTAGCCCACCGCGCCCACCAGGCCCGCCTTCTCGAAGGCGGCGGTGATCTCTTCGGCCTCGGCGATATCGAAGGCCAGCGGCTTCTCCACCAGCGTGTGGATCCCGGCGTCAGCCAGGGCGATCGCCACATCGCGGTGGAACTGGGTGGGCACAGCCACGACCGCATAGTCGATGCCCGCCGCGATCAGGGCGTCGACATCGGGCAGCACCTCCATGCCGGCAGCGGCCCCGTGCGGGTCACCGTGCGCATCCGCCACGGCCACCAGGTCCACGCCGTCCAGGGCGCGGAGGTTCCGGGCGTGGTGGCGGCCCATCATGCCCAGGCCGATCAGTCCGGCGCGCAGGGTCTTCTTCTGGCTCATGATCAGGCTCCTGCCTTCGCGACGGTGTTCACGGCGGCGACGATGCGCTCGAGGTCTTCGGCGCTCAGGCTCGGGTGGACCGGGAGGGAGAGCACCTCGCGGGCGAGCATCTCGGTGACCGGCAGCTCCAGCTCCTGCCCGAAGGTGTCCAGGCGGTGCACGGGCGTGGGGTAGTACACGCCGCAGCCCACCTTGTGCTCCTCGCGCAGAGCGGTGGCGAAGGCATCGCGCTCGGCCGCGCTGGCTCCCTTCACACGGATCGTGTACTGGTGGTAGACGTGGGTGGCACCCTCGCGGACCACCGGAGTGACCACGCCCTCGAGATTCTCATCGAGGAACGCGGCGTTCTCCTGGCGGGTACGGGTCCAGTCCAGGACCTTGGTCAGCTGCACCCGGCCGATCGCGGCGTGGATGTCCGTCATGCGGTTGTTGAAGCCGGCCACCTCATTGGCGTACTGCTTCTCCATGCCCTGGTTGCGCAGTAGGCGCACCATGCGCGCGGTGTCCGCATCGGCGCAGGCCACCATTCCACCCTCGCCGGAGGTCATGTTCTTGGTGGGGTACAGGGAGAACATCGCGGCGTCGCCAAAGGCGCCCACGGGGGTGCCGTGCCAGGTGGCGCCGTGCGCCTGGGCAGCGTCCTCGAGCACCCACAGCTCGTGCTCACGGGCGATCTGCATGATCTCATCAATCGCGGCGGGGTGGCCGTACAGGTGCACCGGCTGGATCCCGACGGTCCGCTCAGTGATCGCGGCGCGCACGGCGGCGGGGTCCATACAGAACGTCTCGCGGTCCACATCCACGAAGACCGGGGTGGCACCGACGACGGCGACGGAGTTCGCGGTCGCGGCGAAGGTGAAGGACGGGACGATGACCTCCTCGCCGGGCTTCAGCCCGAGGGCGAGCATGCCCAGATGCTGCCCGGAGGTGCCGGAGTTCACTGCCACGCACTCGCGGCCGCCCACCAGCACGTCCGCGAACTCCTGCTCGAAGGCCGCGACCTCCGGGCCCTGCGCGACCATGCCGGAGGCGAGGACGCGGTCCACCGCGTCGCGCTCCTGCTGGCCGATGATCGGCTTCGCCGGCGGGATGAAAGACTGATCGGTGCTCATGCGTTCTCGCCGTCCTGTTCGTCGGGATCGGTCAGGGAGGCCGGGCGGGGCGCGTCGGCCAGGGGTGAGGAGGCGAGCAGGAGCCCGCCGGTGGAGTCATCGGGGATGTACCACTCGCCGGTGGCAGGGCACACCCAGGAATCGGTGCCGTCAGAGGCGTGGACCAGTTTCTCGCCGGAGCGGCCCACCCAGCCGATCCGCTTCGCCGGCACCCCGGCCACGAGGGCGTGGGGCGGGACGTCCTTCACGACGGTGGCGCCGGCGGCCACCATCGCCCAGGCGCCGATGGTCACGGGCGCCACGCACACGGCGCGCGCCCCGATCGAGGCGCCGGTCTCGCAGGTGACACCGACGCTCTCCCAGTCGCTCGCGGACTTCGCGGTGAGGTCGGGGTTGGCGGCGCGCGGGAAATGGTCGTTGGTGAACACCGCGGCGGGGCCGACGAACACCCCGTCGGCCATCTGCGCGGGCTCATAGACGAGGGCGTAGTTCTGGACCTTGCAGGCGTTGCCCATCTGCACCCCGGTGCCGATGTACGCGCCGCGTCCGATCACGCAGTCGGTGCCCAGTTGGGCTCCCTCTCGGACCTGGGCCAGGTGCCAGATGGAGCTGCCGCTGCCGATCCGGGCGTCATCGGCGACATCCGCTGATTCCACGATGCGCACCCCGGCGCGATCTGCACTGGATTCCATACCCCGGACCTTACCGCGCAGCACTGGACGGACGAGAGGACACCGGGCCTCGCCGCGGAGCATGCACCGGATCTCCCCACCTGGGTCTCAGACGTCTTAGATGCCCGGCGCCTGCAGCAGCCAGCGTGGGCCGGTGCGCTGCACCATCGCCTCCACTCCCAGGGCAGTGATGATCGCCACGGCCGACACCGTCGGCACCAGCAGCAGATCTACCAGCGGGTGCGCCAGCTGTGCGGCAAGACCACCCTGCCGCCACAGCAGCACCACCAGGTTCAGCACGATCGGGTGGACGAGATAGATGACCAGGGTGCGCCGCCCCAGCAGCGCGCCGAACGCACGCAGGCCCCGGGAGCGGGCCAGCAGGGGCAGCAGCAGCACCGCGGCGGTCAGACCCGCCAGCGACGCGGCCAGCTCGATGCCCCGCACCACCGGCCAGGCGGGCACCTTCCCAGGCAGCACGAGCAGCAGGGCCAGCAGGACGAACAGCCCGACGAGCCCCGTGCCGCCGAGCAGGGCCGCTCGGCGCCGTGTTCCCTCCGCGAGGGCCCGGATCTGCCGGTGCAGCACGAGCCCCAGCAGGTACCACAGGGCGTTGTCCGTCAGCTGGAAGATGCCGTAGGCGAGGTCGCTGTGCCCGGCCTCCCGCAGCAGCTGCTGCCCGGCGGGGGCGAGCAGATGGAACAGCAGGGCCACGCTCAGCAGCAGTCGGGGGCGTCCCTGCCCCCAGCGGCCCAAGAGGAAGAAGATCGGCAGCACGCCGATGAACCAGTACGGGGAGGCCAGCTGCAGCAGGCCCAGGATCTCCTGACGCAGGAATCCCAGCGGCTCGCCCGGAGCGTAGCGCAGCCATCCGGTGGCCCAGAACAGCAGGCTCCACAGCAGGTAGGGCCACAGCAGATCGAGCAGCCGGGGGCGCAGCACCGCCCGCAGCGGGCGGCGCACCGCCCGGGCCGCGAGCAGCCCGGCGATGAGGAAGAACAGTGGCATCCGCAGCGGCACGAGGGCGAGGTTCGCCTCGCGCCAGATCCGCGCGACGGGCCCCTCGGGCAGTGCCCAGAGGGCCGTGCCGGAGCCGACGGCCACGTGGTAGAGCACGACCAGCAGGATCGAGATCCCGCGGCCGAGGTCCAGCCAGGCGATCCGGCCCTCTGCCCGGGCAGGACCCTGCTGCTGGTTCACCGCTGCTCTCGCAGCCGCTCCCCCTTGGCGATCGCGAGGTCGCGCAGCTCGTCCTGGAACTGCGCCATGCGTGTGCGCAGCGCGGCGGCGCGCTCATCGTCCCCGGCGCCGAGGATCCGCGCGGCCAGCAGCCCGGCGTTGCGCGCCCCGCCGATCGAGACGGTGGCGACCGGCACCCCCGCGGGCATCTGCACGATCGACAGCAGCGAGTCCATCCCGTCGAGGTGCTTCAGCGGCACCGGCACCCCGATCACGGGCAGTGCGGTGAGGGAGGCGAGCATGCCCGGTAGGTGGGCGGCGCCGCCGGCGCCGGCGATCACCACGCGCAGCCCGCGTTCGGCGGCGCCGCGCCCCCAGGCCACCATGTCCTCGGGCATGCGGTGAGCGGAAATGACCTCCACGCTACAGGGGATTGCGAACTCGGCCAGCGCCTCTTCGGCGGCGCGCATGGTCGGGTAGTCGGAATCGGAGCCCATGACGATGCCCACCAGGGGCGTCTCATCGGTGCCGGGCAGGGGCTGGTCGGTTCGGGTGCTCATGGCATCTCACGCGCCTTCCGGGTGGTCAGGGTGCTGGGTGGGGGCAGGGCGCTCATCGGGATCGGGCTGCTGGACCGCGCCCGGGTGCGGGACAGAGTCCGGCCCGTCGATGATCAGACGCTCGGCGCGGTGGGCGCGTTCGAGCAGCTCGTCGGCGTCCTCGCCGGTGAGGGTGACATGACCGAGCTTCCGGCCCGGACGCACCCCCTTGCCGTACAGGTGGAGCTTCAGCTCCGGGTCCGCGGCGAGCGCCGCCGCCGCGCCGGGGGCGAGGTCCTCGGCGCGGCCGCCCAGGAGATTCACCATCACCGTCACGGTGGCGAGCGGCGCGGTCGAGCCCAGCGGCAGATCCGCCACCGCCCGCAGATGCTGTTCGAACTGCCCGGTCACCGCCCCGTCCATGGACCAGTGCCCGGTGTTGTGGGGGCGCATGGCGAGCTCGTTGACGAGCACCTGCCCCGTAGCGGTCTCGAACAGTTCGACGGCGAGCATTCCGGTGACCTCGAGGTCCGCGGCGATCGCGGCGGCGAGCTGCTGGATGCGCTGCTGCGCGGCCGCATCGAGCCCAGGGGCGGGTGCCACCACCTCGTAGCACACCCCGTCCTGCTGCACGGATTGCACGACGGGGTAGGTGGCGATCTCGCCGCCGGGCCGACGGGCCACCTGGACGGACAGCTCCCGGGTGAAGGGCACGAGCTCTTCGGCCAGCAGCTCGGAGTGCAGCTGGCTCCAGTCGGCGATCTGCTGCGCTCCGGTGACCACGCGCACGCCGTGCCCGTCGTAGCCGCCGCGCGGGGTCTTCACGATCAGTCGTCCGCCGGCCTCGGCGAGCGCAGACTCGAGGTCCTGCTCCTTGCGGATCCGCCACCAGCGGGGGCAGGGATGGCCCAGTGCCGTTAGGCGCTCGCGCATCAGCAGCTTGTCCTGCGCGTGGACGAGAGCGGCAGGACCGGGCCGCACCGCCGCTGCGCCGGAGGCCTCGATGCGCTCCAGATGCGCGGGCGGCACGTGCTCGTGGTCGAAGGTCAGCACCTCCACCTGCTCGGCGAGCGCAGCGACCGCCTGCTCATCGTCATGCCGTCCGATCTGCACCTGCGCCGCCACTCGGGCAGCGCTCTCGGTTTCGGCGGTGGCGAGGACCACGAGCTCGAGGTCGAGTTCGGTCGCGGGGCCGAGCATCATGCGGGCGAGCTGACCGGCTCCCACGACGCCCAGACGGCGGGCAGCGGGTCGCTCCGACGCGGTGACGTTCGTGCTGTCAGGGCTGGTGGTGCGGACAGGACTGGTGGGGTGGGGCGGGGTGTGCGGCACGGCGGCCAGTGTACTGAGCTGTTCGGGTCCTGAGCTGCTCGCGTCCTGGGCCGCTCGTGGTCTGGGCCGCGTGGCCGCCGCGGCGTCCGAGCAGATACTGCGCGGCGCCGGGGAGGTTCAGGGGCGCAGACGGGAGCGGCGGCGCACCACCGAGCCCTGCGGGAGGGATTCGAAGTCATCCGCGTTGCCGGGCTGCTCACCTCTGGGGATACGGTCTGCGCGGCGGCCCCGGGGCAGCCTGCTGCGGCGGCCCGGCCGGGCAGGCCGTCTCGCCCCATCGGTCGCATCGGAGCCGTCGTCCGCCTCCCCGGGGGCGGAGATGAGGAAGACGCCGAAGGTTGCGGGGGTGTCGGTGAGCAGCTCGAGCCGCCCGCCGTCGTCCTCCACCAGGGTCCGCGCGAGCGCGAGGCCCACGCCGGTGCCGGAGGACTGCGGCCCGGAGACGGAGCGTTCGAACACGCGCTGCCCGAGCTCGGGGTCGATGCCGCCGCCCTCATCGGTGACCTCCACCACGGTGGAGTGCTCATTGCGGCGCACCTTCACCGACGTGCGGCCGCCGCCGTGGACCAGGGCGTTCTCGATCAGGGTGGCGATCACCTGCGTGAGCGGACCGGTGGAGCCCCAGACCGCGGCGCTGCGCGGCACCTGGATATGCAGCTCACGACCGGCCCGACGATAGGCCGGGGACCACTCCTCGCTCTGCTGGGTGAGGATGGTGCGCAGCTCCACCACCCCGGGTGTGCGGCGCTGGGAGGAGCGGGGGGCGTTGATGAGGTCGTGGACCACTTCGGTGAGGCGATCGATCTGCTCCAGGGAGATCCGCGCCTCATCGCGCACCCATTCCTCAGAGCTCGTGGCCAGGATCTCGTCCAAACGCATCGACAGTGCCGTCAGCGGGGTGCGCAGCTGGTGGGAGGCATCGGAGGCCAGGCGACTCTCGGCCTCCAACCGCTCGTTCAGCTGTGCACCGGAGTTCGCCAGCTGCTCGGCGACCTCGTCGATCTCCGCAATCCCGGAGGGCTGCCAGGGGCCGCGGGAGCGCCCGGCGCCCATCGCCTCGGCGCGGCGGGACAGGCGGGCCAGCGGCATCGAGATCCGCTGGGCCTGCCACAGCGCGACCGACACACCGATCGACAGGGCTGAGAGGCCGGCGACGATGATCAGCACCCATGCGCCGGCCGTGTGGGCGCGGACATCGGATTCGGGCACGTGCACCGTGATGGCCTGACCCATCGCGCCGTTGGTGCGCCGGTTCAGCCCGCCCTCACGCGGCGGCTCGCCCGCGGAGTAGGTCTGCCCGTCATAGACCACGATGATGGAGATGTGCAGATCCGCCTGCTCATCGACCCGGCGCTGCAGGAGCTCGTCGTCCAGCTCTCCGCCGTCCTTGAGCCGCACCTCGGTGTCCACACGCACCTCGTCCAGGATGGTGTTGGCCTGCGAGGCGAGGTTCTGCCGGGTCAGACCCAGCCACGAGTAGCCCAGGGGAATGCCCAGCAGCAGGACGGCCAGCAGCACCGTGATGATCGTGGCCTGCAGCACGCGCTGCCGCACGCGTCAGCTCTCCGCGCCGGTCTCGAAGCGGAAGCCCACTCCCCTCACCGTGGTGATGCGCCGGGGGTTGGTGGCATCGTCGCCCAGCTTGCGGCGCAGCCACGAGATGTGCATGTCCAGCGTCTTGGTGGAGCCCCACCATTCGGCGCCCCACACCTCGCGCATGAGGTCATCGCGGGTCACGACGCTGCCGGCCTCGCGCACCAGGACGGTGAGCAGGTCATATTCCTTGGCCGACAGCGCCAGCTCCTCGCCGTCGGCGTAAGCACGGCGCGCTGCGACGTCCAGGTTCACGCCGTTGACGTCGAAGGAGTCACCGGCAGATTCTTCGGCGGCCTGGGCGCGGCGCAGCAGGGCGCGGATGCGGGCCTGCAGCTCGCCCAGGCGGAAGGGCTTGGTGACGTAGTCATCGGCCCCCGCGTCCAGGCCCACCACGGCATCGACCTCGTCGGCCCGGGCGGTGAGGATCAGGATCGGGGCCTCCAGACCGCCCTTGCGCAGGCGGCGCGCGACCTCCAGGCCATCCAGGTCCGGCAGCCCCAGGTCCAAGATCACCATGTCCACGGGGTCGGCTCCGGCGGCGATGGCCAGGGCGTCCATACCGCGGGACGCGCGGGTGACCGTGTACCCCTCGCGGTCCAGAGCACGGGAGAGCGGTTCAGCGATGGCCGAGTCGTCCTCGACGAGCAGTAAGCGTGTCACGGGGCCCATCCTAGACATCCGGGCCCGCCGGGACGGGGACCCTCACAGACCGAGGTCCAGCGGAGCCCAACTGCCGCGGCGCAGGGCGGCCACATGCACCTCGCCGATGCCGTGCAGGTCCACGTCTTCCCCGTCGTCGACCAGGAAGCCGCCCGGCAGGGCTTTCTCCACGGCCTGCGCGGTCTCACGGTCCACCGCCACGGTGCCGGGCCGGGCCACCGATTCCATGCGGGCGGCGAGGTTGACGGTGGGGCCGAACACGTCGCCGTAGCGCGAGAACATCGACCCCCAGGCCAGGCCCACCCGCACCGGCGGCAGATTCGGCGTGTCGGTGATGGTCTCGGAGAGGCTGACAGCGATCTGCGCACCGTCCTCAGGGGTGTCGGCCAGGAACATCACCTCATCGCCGACGGTCTTGACCACGCGCCCTCCGCCCACGGAGATGATGTCGCGGCAGATCGACTCGAACCGGCCCACCATGTCCGCTAGCTCCGCTCCCGGCAGATCCTGGGCCAGGCGCGTGAACTGCACGAGGTCAGCGAAGCCCACGGCACGCTGGAGGGGGAACAGCTCATCGGTGTCGCGGTGCAGAGCCTCGCTGCCGGCACGCGCGGTGTAGGCGGCCAACTGACGGCGGAAGGCGAACATGACCTGCGACTCGAGGACGTCCAGCAGGTCCGGGATCTCCTCGAGCATGCGCTGGCGGGCTTCACCGTCGTCCATGTCGCCGCGCGACTTGGCTTCATCCACGAGAGCCTCGGTGATCCACATGGCCAGGCGACCCATATGGAAGCCCAGTCCCCGGGTGATCGATTCGAAGCCGCGCTCGGACAGCCGACCGTCCTGGACGATCTCGGCGAGATCCCCGATCGCGTAGGAGTCCTCTTCGGTGAACACTACGGTGTCCTCGTCCACCGGAGTGAAGCCCAGGGAACGCCAGTACACAGAGGTCAGGCGCGGGGGAATGTCCCGCTGCTCGGCGAGGTCGTGGCGAGAGAACAGGCGTGGGCCCTGCAGCAGCACTTTCTCGAGCGCGCCGACGCTGCGACGCACCTCGGCGAAGCGCCGATTCATCTCGAGGATCTGCGCGTCGCCCAGGTCGGCATCGGACGCATCGGTCTGGGAGAGGTCCGGCAGCTCCTGGGTGCGGGTGGGGATGACAGCTTCAGGCAGGCGCGGCTCCTCAGACAGGCGCGGCTCCCCGGACGGGCGCGGCTCCTCGGGCGGCGAGGTCTCCGCCGCCCGAGCAGGCTCGAGGTCATGCATGCCGCCGGTCACGTCCCGTGGTCCTCCTGATGATGCGATGGGTGAGGGTGGTCGCTGATGGTGCCTGGGGGCGGGAGCGCCCGCAGGTGCTGTATGTCGCCCAGCGCAACGGCGGTGACGCCGTCCTCGCCCTCGACCAGCAGACGACCGATGCGGTCCACTCCGCGGGCGATCCCGTGCAGGGGGCTCGGGGCGCCGTGGTGGGCCGCAGCGGTCGCGGTGCCTAGCGGGTCGATCCGAACAGACCGCCCCACTGTGAGGCAGATCATAGTGTAGCGCTCTGCGAGACCACAGGCCTCCGCATCCCCGTCGGCTGCCTCGAGCCTGCACAGACTCTCCACGATCGCCCCGGCGATCGTCTCCTCGAGGCGCCGCCGCAGCTGCGCGAGCTCCAGGGCGACCTCGGGTTTTCCATCGGCCGCGGGCTCTTGTCCGGCCGCGGGCTCCAGTCCCGCAGTGAGCTCCCGTCCCGCAGTGACCTCGTCGGCGGCCAGCATCCCGCCGGAGCCCAGCAGCCAGGCCGCTCCCGGCAGCGGGAACCCATCGGAATCCAGGATCGGGCCGCGCAGGTTCACCCCGATGCCCATCAGCACCAGGTCCTCCCCGCGGCCCTCCACGAGAATGCCGCCGAGCTTGCCTCCCTCGGCGGTGTGCAGGTCGTTCGGCCATTTCAGGCCTACGCGCCCGGTGAGGGCGGGCAGCTCGGCGATCAGTGCCGCATGGGCGGCGACGCCCACCAGCAGCGGCAGCCAGGATCGGGTGGCAGGAGAAAGTGTGGTGCGGCAGGCGAGGGTGAGGGCCAGCGAGCTGCCGCGCGGGCTGCGGAAGGGGCGCTGCAGTCGGCCGCGCCCGGCGGTCTGCTCCACGGCGGTCACCGCGAAGGGCGGCTGCTGCCCCTGCTCGAGCAGCGCCGCCGCGATGTCCTGGGTGGAGGGCACCGCATCGCTGCGCACCATCGTCGGCACGTGAGCGCGCAGGGCAGCGCGATCCGGGCCGCCCGCGCGATCCGGGCCGTCCGCGCGAAGTGGGCCATGCACGCGATCTGGCCCATCCGGGTGCTGCATGGCGTATCCCTCCTGTGCGGTGTGCGTCCTCGTCAACTTGCTGATGGTCACGGCGCTGGTGGCAGGCCCCGGACCGGCCCGTAGCGTAGTATCCCGATGTTCCACACCCCCGAGACCCGCGTGCTCTTCGGCGCACGCCAGGAGGCTCCGTGACCGACGCCCCGCAGCCCCTCTCTACCGCCCAGCGCCTCGAGGATCTGCGCGAGCGGGATGCGCAGGCGGTGTCCGCCGCGGATTCGGTGGCGGTTCAGAAGCAGCATGCGCGCGGCAAGAAGACCGCCCGCGAGCGCATCACCGATCTGCTGGATGAAGGCTCCTTCGTGGAGACCGACCGGTTCGTGCGCCATCAGGCTCGCAGCTTCGGGATCGACCGCAAGCGGCCCGATGGCGACGGCATCGTCACCGGCTACGGCACCATCGACGGCCGTCAGGTGTGCGTGTACTCCCAGGACTTCACGGTGTTCGGCGGCTCGCTCGGCGAGGCCCACGGTCGCAAGATCCAGAAGATCCAGGATCTCGCGCTGAAGACCGGGGTGCCGATCATCGGGATCCTCGACGGCGGCGGCGCCCGCATCCAGGAGGGTGTGGCGTCGCTGGCGATGTTCGCCGGGATCTTCCGGCGCAATACCCGCGCCTCCGGTGTGATCCCGCAGATCTCGCTGATCATGGGGCCAGCGGCGGGCGGTGCCGTGTACTCCCCGGCGCTGACCGACATCATCGTGATGGTCGAGAAGACCTCCCATATGTTCATCACCGGGCCCGATGTGATCCGCACCGTCACCGGGGAGGATGTGGGCTTCGAGGAGCTCGGCGGGGCGCGCACCCACTCCACCCGTTCGGGCGTGGCCCACTACATGGCCCCCGATGAGGCTGAGGCCATCGAATACGTCAAGGACCTGCTGAGCTACCTGCCCTCGAATACCCTCAGCCCCGCCCCGAGCTTTCCCACGCGGCTGGAGGAGAATCCGACCGCGGCGGATCTGGCACTGGATGCGCTCGTGCCGGACTCCCCCAATCAGCCCTACGACATGCTCACAGTGCTGCGCACAGTGCTGGATGAGGAGGAGTTCCTCGAGGTCCAGCCGATGTTCGCGCGCAATGTCCTGGTGGGCTTCGGCCGCGTCGAGGGCAACAGCGTGGGCATCATCGCCAACCAGCCCTCCCATCTGGCCGGCACGCTGGACATCGATGCCTCGGAGAAGGCCGCCCGTTTCGTGCGGCTGTGCGATGCCAACAACATCCCGGTGCTGACCTTTGTGGACGTGCCCGGGTTCCTGCCCGGCACCGGCCAGGAGTACGGCGGGATCATTCGCCGCGGCGCGAAGCTGCTGTACGCCTACGCGGAGGCCACCGTCCCCCTGATCACCGTGATCACGAGGAAGGCCTACGGCGGTGCGTACATCGTCATGGGATCCAAGGAGCTGGGGGCGGATGTGAACCTCGCCTGGCCCACCGCGCAGATCGCGGTGATGGGCTCGCAGGGCGCGGTGAACATCCTGCACCGCTCGGATCTGCGGAAAGTCGCTGAGGAGGGCGGGGATGTCGCCGCCGAGCGGGCGCGCTTCGAAGCGGAGTACGAGGAGCAGTTCGCCACCCCGTACACGGCGGCCGAGCGCGGCTGGATCGACGCGGTGATCCGCCCGGCCGAGACCCGGGTGCAGATCGCGAAGGCGCTGCGGGCCCTGCGCACCAAGCGCGACTCCCAGCCCACCAAGAAGCACGGGAACATCCCGCTGTGAGCACGGCAGCGCAGGGCGGGAACCCGGCAGCGCAGGGCGGGAACCCGGCAGCCCCGGGCGACACGAGCGGGGCCGAGGAGGCCGCAGTCGCGGCCGGGGCGTCGCCGGCCGATGGGGTGCCGTCAGCCCCGGTCTCTCCCTCCGGTGTCCGCCTGGTGCAGGGGTACCTGGCCGATGACGAGCTAGCGGCGATCGCCGTAGTGGTCTCCGCCATGAGCGTCACCAGCCGACTGGAGGCCGAGGAGCGCGCACTGGTCGAGGGCCGCGGAGCCGGCGCCGGGACCTGGAACGATCCCGCGCAGTGCTACCCCCGCGCGCACGGCCTGCGCGCCCAGGCCACTCCCACCGCGTGGCAGTTCGGGGACCGCTGAGGGCGGTCGGCCGCCTCGCCGCGGATCGACCTGGTGATCGGCGGATCGACCCGTTGTCGCCGATGAGGACCGTGCACCGCTTTCCTGGAGTCGCCCCGGGCCGCCGCTACCCCCGCCTTCCGGCGCGCCTGCCAACGGTGGGTAACGAGTTCATAACAGTCCACCGGTCCGGCGCGGAACCTCGCAAAGTCCGTTATTCTCCTGCTGAGACGGGCACCATAGAAGCTGCTCGAAAGTCAAAGCATTAGAGGGGGAGTCGTGGCTTCAACGAGAACTCGGGTTGCAAGAATCCTGGCCATCGGTCTTGTCACGCTTGGAATAATTGGCGTGTCTGACATTTCTACCGCACCGCCCAGCTCCGCCGCGAATTGCGTTTCAATGAACAGTGTGAAGACTAGAGAAACTCGAACAAAGCCAAGCGGTTCAGACTGCCTCGACGTTAACGTAAATCGCGTCTACTTCCCCACCCTCACACCCTATGTCACAAGCTGGGGACAGTACCACTCCGGAGGCACGTGGCGAAACTCCACCATGGGATCAAAGAAGCATACTTTCGGATTCTCTCAGGCCCAGTGGGTGGCGATTAAGAACCTGGCCCCCGGATCCAAGTTTCGCATGAACTCGGATGTCAACACCAAATTTGATCTTCGCGTGTGACAGCGCGCCGAGCCGGGCGCGCGCAGTCTCTACTGCTGGAAGGATCTGCTGTGCGACAAGTTCGGGTTGCCGCGATGGCGATCACTCTTCCCGCCGTCCTTCTGGCGGGCTGCAGTGGCGCCAGCTCAGCGAGGGGTGAAGTTGACACCCGCGTCGTGAACGCGGTGGTCACAGCCCCGGGCGAGGGAGCTTACGCGGATCCGGTGTGGCTGCGGGAGCAGCTGCGGGCAACGGTCATGCCTGAGATTGAGGGGTGCCTGGAGGATGTGGGGCGAGCAGATGCGATCCCGAAGGCAGCCGACTACGTCGCCTATTATGAGGAGATGAATGAGTTCGCCTTTCCGGATCCCGATCGCTACCGGAGGGGCGGAGTCCGGCCCGTGGGGACGATAGATGGTATTCCGGATACTGAACTGTCGGCGAATGACGCTACCCTAGAGTGCTATTTCAGCGTCACAAAGAGGCAGAGGCACAAGGCAGTTTCTCTGTCCGAGTCCCTCCACTCGGAGTGGACGATGAAGGTCGAGTTGAACGCTGACGTATCCCGCCTGCCCGACGAGTTTGCGACATTCGAGGCATGCCTATCCGATAAGACAGGATTTCCAGGCGGGAGCGCCGACGCGGGCACTCCCCCGTCAGTTTACGATTTCCTGGACTGGTGGCCACATCAGTATGGCGGGGAAGATGTGATGCCCGATGAAAAGAACCTCGAAGGTGGGGAAATCTTTGCGAATTGCCTGGCTCCGCTGACAAAGGCCCAAGCGGAGTTGGTCGCTGATGACCGTGCCGAGTTCATCGAACAGCACCACGAGGATCTGGCGGTCATTGCCGATGCGATCGAGGACTGACCACGCCGCGGAAGCTGGACGGGGAGTGTTCGAGCCGCGTCGCCGCGTGGTAGCGCTCGCACTTGTCCTCATCATCGGGATCGTGTTGGGACTGGGACTGGGGTATACGGTTCTTCGCTCGCAGATGATGACTCCTGAGCAGCGTGCAGCGGCCGCGTCGCCCCTGCAACCACCGATGATGACAGCCCCAGTGCAGCGAGACGAGCGCCAGCAGGTGGTGACCCTAGCGGGGGCCGTTCAGAACTCCGGGACCGTGGCGGTCCATCCTGCACTTCCTCCTGACGATGCTGCGGCCGTGCTCGTAAAGATGGGCATCAAGCGTGGTCAAAGCGTCCAGCCGGGCATGTTCCTGGCAGAGGTTTCGGGACAGCCGGTGTTCGCGTTGCCTGGAGCGTTCCCGTTCTATCGCGATCTCACCATGGGCGACAGGGGGGAAGACGTCGACCAGCTGCATAAGGGACTCAAGGCCGCGGGCTACGCCCCGGAACAGATGGGCGAAGAGATTACTCCATCAACCCAGCGGGCCCTGGAACGTCTGCTGACAGACCGCGGATACTCCACCGACCTCCTTCAATCCACCGCCCGGGTCGGCGATTACGACGAGACAGGGGCTGGCGATGGCGAGTCGGGACTGGTGATCCCCCGCGGGCTGTTTGTGGTGCTCGGTGATCTGCCGGCAGCAGTCGTCGATGTGAGCAGCAAGGTCGGCGATTCCCTGGATGAGACCTCGACGCTGTTCACTGTGGCCGATGGCACCCTGGTGCTCAGTGCGTCGATCGCGACAGTCCAGGCAGCAGACGTGACCCCTCATCAAGCCGTAACGTTCACGGTCGGTGATCACGACGAAGAGCTCACCGGCACGGTCAGCGGGGTAGAGCCTGATCCCGACAACCCCGACCTGTCCACGATCACGATCACGCCCGACGCACCGTTGCCTGCAGAGTCCGTGGGGACCGACGCTCGAGCTGCGGTTGTCACCGCCTCCTCCGATGGCCCTGTGCTCTTCGTGCCGATCAGTGCTGTCCGCAGCGATTCCACAGATGCCGCCTACGTGCTGCTAGCTCCTAGGGAGGGCATCGGCGACGAGACGACTCCCGAGCGGCACGCGGTCACTGTTGTTGAGGTCATCGACGGTGCTGCGGTGCTCGAGGAGAGCACGGCCCCCGCGGAGGGCACGGAGGTGATTGTCTCCCAGACGGGAGAGGGCAGCGGACCTGAGGGGCAAGATCCCGGCGGGGACGGCGAATCGTGACTGGTGCAGTACCGGTGATCGCGCTCGAGGACGTTCACCGCTCGTTCCCTGGCCCGCCTCCCGTGGAGGCTCTTCGTGGGCTGGACCTGTGCGTACATGCCGGGGAGAGGGTGGCCCTGATCGGACCCAGTGGCGCAGGCAAGTCCACAGCCTTGAACATGCTGGGGCTCCTTGACACACCGACGCGGGGCCGGGTTCTGCTTGATGGCCGTGACATCAGCGGGCTGGGAGAAGCAGAGCTCTCCCGTCTGCGTGGTCGAGAGCTCGGCTTCATCTTCCAGTCGTTCCATCTGATCCCGTACCGCACGGTCATGCAGAACGTCGCGCTCGGGCTACGCTACACCACCCCGAGTCGGGAGATCACCCCGGATCGCGTCCGGGCTGCCGTGAGCGCTGTCGGGCTCGATGATCGACGCGATGCGCGCTGCAGCGCCCTGTCGGGAGGTGAAGCCCAGCGCGTGGCGATCGCTCGCGCCGTCGTGCATCGCCCCAGACTGTTGCTGGCCGATGAACCTACCGGGAACCTCGACAGCGCCCGCAGCACCCAGATCCTGGACCTCCTGGACTCCCTGCGCACCGCTGACTCCTCCCACGTCATCGTCACCCACGATCCCGCTGTCGCTGAGCGAGCGGACCGCATCATCGAGATCATCGACGGACGAAGCATCACCGCGAAGGCCGCATGACTAGAACAGCATCGACGCCGCGCCAGCCTCACCCGGCTTTCGCCGAAGCGTTCTCCGCCGTCCGAGGAGAACCGACACGAAGCGCTGTGGCTGCCATCGCCCTCGCCCTGGCCGTGACGCTGGTAATCACCGTCAACTCACTGGTGAGCACAGTGCGTTTCCAGGTCTCCGACAACTTCGACGCCTACGCCGCCTCCACGGTGCACGCCATAGCTCAGCCCGACATCAGCGGCACGGACCGCGCCTTCACCGAGGAGCATGCCGCCCGTGCCGCGGCCCTTGAGGGCGTGCGCGGCGCATCGCGGTACATCGATGCCTCCGCAGCCGGAATCCCCGTCTCCACCTCCAGCGTTCCCGGATCTGCTCTCGGTCACAGGGTCCCCGTGTTCGCCTCCGACCCGGATCTTCTCCGCACCGTCGACGCGGACATCAGCGGCCGTTCTCTTGTCGGTGTAGACCCCGCCTTTCCGGTGGCTGTCATCGGTCGCGCGCTGGCCGATGAGATCGGTCTGCGCCCCGAAGAGTTCGGCAGTCGCACCCTGTTCATCGGCAGCGACGCGGTGACGATCATTGGCGTCATCGAGGCCAGTCCCCGTATGGAAGCGCTCACCGCAGGGATCCTCGTCCCGATCAACGCCCCACTCACGTCACTGGCGGCGATGTCTCCGGTCTCGCTCATCGTCGCGGCCGATCACGGGGCAGCCTCCGCCGTCGCCGACTCCCTGCCCCTGGCCCTGGACCCGTATCACCCGGGCATGCTCGAGGTCTCCACCATCGGAACGGGGTCCGGTCTGCGCGGAGATGTCGACTCCCTCATCGTCCGCCTCGGCTGGGGCGCCAGTGCTCTCGCAGCCCTCGTCGGCATGATCGTCGTCGCCGCCCAAGCCACCGGCAACGTCATAACACGCACCGGAGAAATCGGACTGCGCCGCTCACTGGGCGCTCGCCGCTCCCAGATCGGCGCCCAGTTCATCGCAGAAAGCGCCTATATCGGACTCGGCGGCGGATTGATCGGCGCCATCCTCGCCATCATCACGATCCTGATCGTCTGCGCTGTTCAACACTGGGTTCCAGTCATCGATCTCAAGCTCCTCCTGTTCGCGCCGATCTCCGCAATGCTCATCGCCGGCTGTGCAGGCACTGTCCCAGCGATACGCGCCAGCCGTATAGACCCCGCCCAAGCGCTCCGGCAATAGCGGCTGCACCGCCTGGAGAGCTTCGCCACCCGGAGAACCGTGTGAACCCTGGAGAGAGTGGAGGCTGGGTTTCCTCGCCTCTTTCGGCATGACCCGCCACTAGACTCACGGCCATGTCGAGCACCCCTCATTCCGCACCCGCCGCGCGGGCAGCCACCGCCCTGGATCGTCTTGCCGATCAGTACGTCGAGGACAGCGTCCGCCGGGACCCGTTCCTCGCCACCTCCCTGGGGGTGCCCGGCCATGACCATGAGGTCACCGACTACTCCCCTGCTGCCGTCGCCACGCAGACCGATGCTGCCCGCGCGATGCTCACCGCGATCGCCGAGGTGCCCGATGAGGATGCGGCCGATGCGGTCACCCGCGCCGCGCTCACCGAACGGCTGGGGCTCGAGATCGAGCGGGCCGAGCAGCACCTGGACATCGCGCAGGTCAACAACCTCGCCTGTGTGATCCAGTCCCGCGATGTGCTGGACCAGATGCCCACCGACACCACGGAGGACTGGGAGGTGATCGCCGCGCGCATGAGTGCGCTGCCGCGCTCGCTCAGCTCCTGGGTCGAGTCCCTGCACGAGGCCGCCAAGCACGGGGTCATCGCCGCACAGCGTCAGCTGCGCCTCGGCGCCGAGCAGTGCCGCTCCTATGCGGCGCCCGGCGGGTTCTTCGAGCGCTTCGCCACCGAGGCGAAGGGCAGCGACGCCCAGAAGCAGCACGTGACCACCGCCGCGCAGACCGCGGCGCAGGGCTACCGCGAGCTCGCCGATGCGCTCGGGGGCCTGATCGACAAGGCGCCCGAGCCCGATGCCATCGGCCGTGACGCCTACCCGCTCCACTCGCGCACCTTCCTGGGCACCGAGATCGACATCGAGGAGACCTACGCCTGGGGCATCGAGGAGCTGCGGCGGGTGGTCGCCGAGCAGGAGGAGGTCGCCTCCCGCATCAACGCCGCGGCCGGGAACGACGGCGGCACCTCGGTCGCCGCGGCGAAGCAGGCGCTGGATGCCGATCCCGCCCGGATCCTGCACGGCACCGATGCACTGCAGGCCTGGATGCAGGACCTCTCGGACCGGGCGATCGCCGAGCTCGCGGGCACCCATTTCGACGTCCCCGAACCGCTCACGCACCTGGAATGCATGATCGCCCGCACCGGCTCGGGCGGCATCTACTACACCGGCCCTAGCGAGGACCTCACCCGCCCGGGCCGCATGTGGTGGGACGTCCCCGAGGGCACCACCGAGTTCCGCACCTGGTTGGAGACCACGACCGTCTACCACGAGGGCGTGCCGGGCCATCACCTGCAGGTGGGCACCCAGACGCTGCAGGCCGCGAACCTCAACCGCTGGCGGGCGCTGATGTGCTGGATCTCCGGCCACGGAGAGGGCTGGGGGCTGTACGCGGAACGCCTCATGGACCAGCTGGGATACCTGGCCGACGACGGCGACCGCCTGGGCATGCTCGATGCGCAGCGCCTGCGGGCCGGCCGCGTGGTGCTGGACATCGGCCTGCACTGCCAGCTGCCGATGCCCGAGCACCTGGCGGGCTCCGAGGCGGGCGAGGCCTGGACCTACGAGCGGGCCTGGGAGTTCATGAGCGCCCACTGGGGTGTGACGGAGGCGGAGCAGCGCTTCGAGCTGCACCGCTACCTGGGCTGGCCTGGGCAGGCGCCGTCCTACAAGATCGGCCAGCGCATGTGGGAGCAGCTGCGGGCCGCGAGCGCCGAGCGGGGCGAGGACGCCAAGGACTTTCACCGTCGCGCCCTGGAGCTCGGCAGCCTGCCGCTCGATGTGCTGCAGGAGGCGCTGAAATGAGCGGCGCCAGCGCAGTCCCGGTGATCGGCCTGGGCACGGATCCGCTGCTGCTGCTCGCCTCGGCGAGCGCCGGCCGCCGCGCCACCCTGACGGGGGCCCGCATCGAACATGCGGTGCTGCCGGTGGACCTCGAGGAGGAGACGATCCTTCAGGCCGCTCGCGCGCAGGCGGCGTCCGATGGGCAGCAGCTCAGCGTCGCGGACGAGGTGCTGCTGCTGGCCCGGGAGAAGGCGCTCGCTGCGACCGCACTCAGTGAGGGCGGGTACGTGGTCCTCGGCGGAGACTCAATGCTCGAGCTCGACGGGCAGGCGCTCGGCAAGCCGCACACGCCGGAGCGGGCCGCCGAGGGGTGGCGGGCCATGCGCGGCCGCACCGGGGTGCTGCACTCCGGGCACTGGATCGTCGATGACCGCGATGAGGAGCTCGGCGGCACCGGAGCGACGCTCGGGGCGACCGCGAGCTGCGAGGTGATCTTCGCAGACCTCAGCGACGCGGAGATCGACGCCTACGTCGCCACCGGTGAGCCGCTCGGCGTGGCCGGCGGGTTCATGATCGACGGGCAGGCCGGGCCGTTCATCGAACGGATCGACGGGGACCCGCATGCCGTGGTGGGCCTGTCCCTGCCGCTGCTGCGCGGCCTGCTGGCCCAGATCGGCGTGGGAATCCACGAGCTGTGGGCACACGCAGACACATCGGCCCCCTGATACGGCCCCCTGATGCCCGCCCTGCGCCGGGCTCGGTACTAGACTCGGCCTCTGCTGACCGACGGAAGGACCTCTCCCGATGCCCCCTCGTTCCTCGAAGCCCCGCCCGCTGCGCACGGTGCTCATCGCCAACCGTGGCGAGATCGCGGTGCGCGTGGCCCGGGCCTGCCGGGACGCGGGGCTGCGCTCGGTGGCGGTGTACGCCGATCCGGATCGCGACGCCTTGCACACCACGATCGCCGATGATGCCTACGCCCTGGGCGGCACCACGGCGGCGAGCTCCTATCTCGTGGTGGACAAGATCCTGGACATCGCCCACCGGTCCGGGGCCGATGCGGTCCACCCCGGCTACGGGTTCCTCGCCGAGCGGGCAGATTTCGCGCAGGCGGTGATCGATGCGGGACTGACATGGATCGGCCCACCGCCGGAGGCCATCGAGAAGCTGGGTGACAAGGTCTCCGCGCGGCACATCGCGCAGAAGGCCGGGGCGCCCCTGGTCGCGGGCACCAAGGATCCGGTGAAGAACAGCGACGAGGTCGTGGCCTTCGCCCGCGAGCACGGGCTGCCGATCGCGATCAAGGCGGCCTTCGGTGGCGGCGGACGCGGGCTCAAGGTCGCGCGCGATGAGGGTGAGGTGCGCGAGCTGTTCGACTCCGCGGTGCGTGAGGCCACCGCCGCCTTCGGGCGCGGCGAGTGCTTCGTGGAGCGCTACCTGGATGCGCCCCGGCATGTGGAGACCCAGTGCCTGGCCGATCAGCACGGCAACGTTCAGGTGGTCTCCACCCGAGACTGCTCCCTGCAGCGCCGTCATCAGAAGCTCGTGGAGGAGGCGCCGGCGCCGTTCCTCACCGCCGCGCAGGAGGCACAGCTGGTCTCGAGCTCCAAGGCGATCCTGCGCGAAGCCGGGTATGTCGGCGCCGGGACCTGCGAGTTCCTCATCGGCACCGACGGCACCATCTCCTTCCTCGAGGTGAACACGCGCCTGCAGGTGGAGCATCCGGTGACCGAGGAGGTCGCGGGCGTGGACCTGGTGCGCGAGCAGCTGCGCATCGCCGCCGGCGAAGAGATCAGCGCGGTGGACCCGCCGGTGCGGGGGCATTCGATCGAGTTCCGCATCAACGGCGAGGATCCGGGCCGTGACTTCATGCCCTCCCCGGGGCGGATCACCCGCTTCGACGTCCCCTCCGGTCCGGGAGTGCGGATCGAGACGGGCGTGCGGGCCGGGGATGAGGTCTCCGGGGCCTTCGATTCCATGCTCGCCAAGCTCATCGTCACCGGCGCCACCCGGCAGGAGGCACTTGAGCGCTCCCGTCGGGCGCTCACGGAGTTCCGCGTCGACGGGCTGCCCACGGTGCTGCCGTTCCATCAGGCGGTGGTGGATGACCCGGCGTTCGCACCCGCAGATCCCGCAGAGCGCTTCACCGTGCACACCCGCTGGATCGAAACCGAATTCGACGGCGATCTACCGGCCTCCCCGCTGCCCGCGCAGCCGGAGGAGCCGGAGGATCGCGAGTCCGTGGTGGTCGAGGTGGATGGTCGGCGCGTGGAGATCTCGCTGCCGGCCTCCCTGCGGGCCCCGCAGGCGGCGGTGCGCCAGCGTCGCAAGCGTCAGCATCGGGCTGCGGCGGAGGGTGCGGCCGGCGGCAACACCGTCACCACCCCCATGCAGGGCACGATCGTGAAGGTTGTGGCGCAGGAGGGGCAGAGCGTCTCCGACGGCGATCTGCTGGTGGTGCTCGAGGCGATGAAGATGGAGCAGCCCATCACCGCGCATCGCTCCGGCGTGGTCACGGGCCTGAACGCCGAGGTGGGCGCGACCATCTCCGCCGGCGCTGTCCTCTGCCGCATCGAAGACTGAGCCGTCAGTCCGCGCAGCGAGCGCTCGCAGCGCGGGCATTCAGTCCTCGAGGGTGAGGGCCTGGCGGCGCGCCACCTCCGCGAGGGACCCGGTGATAGACGGGTAGACGGTGAGGGTCCCGGCGACCTGTTCGGCCGTCAGCCGGTGCGTGACGGCCAGGGCGTAGGGCAGGATCAGCTCGCTGGCCCGCGCGGCAACCACCACCGCGCCGATCACGGTGTGGGACCCAGGGCGGACGATGAGCTTCACGAAACCCTCGCGCATGCCCTGCATCTTGGCGCGCGGGTTCGTCTCCAGGCCCAGCACCATCACCTCCCCCTGCGCCGCACCGGAGCGGACATCCTCCTCGCTAACACCCACCACGGCGATCTCGGGGCTGGTGAAGATCGCGGAGGACACCTGCGCGGCGATCAGCGGAGAGACCGCATCCCCCAGGGCGTGGTGCATCGCGATCCGCCCCTGCATCGCGGCGACCGATGCCAGGGGGTACACGCCGGTGCAGTCTCCCGCGGCGTAGATCCCGCGTACGGAGGTGCGCGAGACCCGGTCGGTGTCGATGTGCCCGGAGTCCTTCACGCGGACCCCGGCGGCCTCCAGTCCCAGGTCCACGGTGCGCGGGATACCGCCAAGGGCCATCAGCGCATGGGAGCCGACGATCTCGGTGCCGTCCGTCAGGGTGACCACCACACCGTCCTCGGTCCGACGGGCCGCCGCGGCGCGGGAGCGGGAGCGCACCGTCACGCCGCGGCGGGTGAAGGCGTTCTCGAGCACCTCGGCGGCGTCCGCATCGGTGCCCGGCAGCACCTGGTCGCGGGAGGAGACGAGGGTGACCTCGCTGCCGAGGGCACGGTAGGCGCTCGCGAACTCGGCGCCGGTCACGCCGGAGCCGACGACGATGAGATGCTCGGGCAGAGTCGGCAGGCCATACAGCTGAGTCCAGTTCAGGATCCGCTCACCGTCGCACGCGGCGGTCTCCAGTTCGCGGGGCCGGGCGCCGACGGCCAGCAGCACCACCTCGGCGCGGCAGCGAGCGATCTGCTGACCCGCCGCATCGAGCACCTCGACCTCATCGGGTCCCAGCAGGCGCCCTCGCCCGTCGATCACCTGCACCCCGGCCTCGTCGAGGGAGCGGTGGATGTCCGCGGACTGGGCGGCGGCGAGCTCGCGCACCCGGGCGTTCACGGCAGCGAGGTCCACGGTGAGGGACTGGGCGGTGGGGTGCGAGAGGTCATCGGCGTCACGGATCCCGAGGTCCTCGGAGGTGGAGACCTGGTCGAGCACTTCGGCGGTCGCGATGAGGGTCTTGGACGGCACGACGTCGGTGAGGACAGCGGCGCCGCCCAGGCCGCGCTCTTCGATGAGCAGCACGTCGGCGCCGTGGCGGGCGGCGGTCAGGGCTGCTTCGTAGCCGCCGGGGCCACCGCCGATGATCACCACCCGGGGCTGGTCACCGAGGTCGTCGAGGCGGCGCGGATCGGAGGGCAGGGCGATGCTGGGGTCTTCCACGGCCCCCATTGTGGCAAAGCCCGACGGGCCGGGGGCGCGCGGCGGGAGGATCTGCCCGAGCAGGGCCCCTGGTGGTGCGCTACCGTGCGTCCATGACTGCGACCACACCAGATCCGTACCAGCTCGCGCGCGATGCCGCCGCCGCGATCGCCGAGGCCAGCGGCACCCCTGCGCATGATGTCGCGCTCGTGCTCGGCTCCGGCTGGGCGGGGGCGGCGGATCTGCTGGGCGAGACCGTCTGGCAGGCCGATGCGACGACTATTCCCGGCTTCCGTCCTCCGGCGGTGGCCGGGCATGTGGGCACTCTGCGCTCGGTGCGCGTGGAGGGTTCGGGGGCACGGGCCCTCGTGCTCGGCGCCCGCACCCATTTCTATGAGGGCGCGGGCGTGGATGCCGTCGTCCATGGGGTGCGCACCGCGGCCGCAACCGGTGCCCGCACACTGGTGCTCACCAACGGCTGCGGCGGGGTGAACCCCGCGTGGGGGCCCGGCACCCCGGTGCTGATCCGCGACCACATCAACCTCACCGGGGCGACACCGCTGGTGGGCGCGAACTTCGTGGATCTCACCGACGTGTACACCCCGGCACTGCGTGAGATCGCCCGGGAGGTCGATCCCGAGCTTGCCGAGGGCGTGTACGTGCAGTTCTCCGGGCCGGCCTACGAAACGCCTGCGGAGGTGCAGATGGCGAAGGTGATCGGTGGGGATCTGGTGGGCATGTCCACGGCGCTCGAGGCGATCGCAGCCCGCGAGGCAGGACTGGATGTGCTGGGGATCTCGCTGGTCACCAACCATGCGGCGGGCATCAGTGGGGAGGCGCTCTCCCACCAGGAGGTCCTCGAGGCAGGCCGGGCCGCGGCCCCGCGGATCTCGCGCCTGCTCGCCCAGACGGTGCAGCGCCTCACCGGCGCCGCAGCAGACCAGACCCCGACGTCCCTGAAGCACGAGGAGGAGCAGGCATGAGCACCCCGGAGCTGTCTTTCGATCCGGCGCTGCGTGAGCGCGTCGAGGCGTGGATCGCCGCGGACCCCTCCCCCGCTGACCGGGCCGCTGCGACCGAGTTGCTCTCCCGCGCGGATTCTGGGCACGCCGAAGCTCGGGCGGAGCTGTCCGATGCGTTCACCGGTGATCTCACCTTCGGCACTGCGGGGCTGCGCGGTCGTATGGCTCCGGGCCCGAACCGTATGAACCTCGCCGTGGCCTCTCGCGCCGCGAAGGGGCTCGCAGACCACCTCACGGGTGATCTGGGGCTCGAGGCGCCGCGCGTGGTGATCGGCTTCGATGCCCGGCATCATTCGGAGCAGTTCGCCCGAGCATCAGCCGCGATCATGACGGCGGCCGGCTGCCAGGTGCTGCTCATGGAGCGGTTCTGCCCCACCCCGCTGGTGGCGTTCGCGGTGCGGCATCTGGAGGCCGATGCGGGCGTGGTGGTCACCGCGAGCCACAACCCGCCCGCGGACAACGGCTACAAGGTCTACCTCGGTGGCCGGGCCGCGACGCCCGAGGGACAGGGCGTGCAGATCGTCCCGCCCGCGGATGCGCAGATCGCCGCGCGCATCGACGCGGCGGGCCCCGCCCGGGACATCCCCGCGGCGGAGGACGGCTGGGAGCGGCTGGGCGAGCAGCTGCGCGAGCACTACCTCGAGCGGATCTGCGCGCTCGTGGACCCGGCAGCGCCGAAGGATGTGCGGATCGTGCATACGGCAATGCACGGGGTGGGCACCGAGACGGCGCTGGCGGCCCTGCACCGAGCGGGGTTCCCCGAGGTGCATCCGGTGGCGAAGCAGGCCGATCCGGACCCGGACTTCCCCACCGTCGCGTTCCCGAACCCGGAGGAGCCCGGGGCGATCGACCTTGCCCTTGAGCTCGCCCGCACACTCGAGGCCGATGTGGTGATCGCCAACGATCCTGACGCGGACCGCTGCGCCGCTGCGGTGCTGGACCCGCACCTGGGCGACTGGCGCATGCTCACCGGTGATGAGCTGGGAGTGCTGCTGGGCGATCACCTCACGCGCACGCGGGGCCTCACCGGCACGCTCGCCCGCTCGGTGGTCTCCAGCCGCTGGCTGGACCAGGTGGCGCATGCTGCGGGAGCCGAGGCAACCACGACGCTGACCGGGTTCAAGTGGATCGCCCGTGCCCCCGGCATCGTGTTCGGGTATGAGGAGGCGATCGGCTACTGCGTGCTGCCTGAGGTGGTGCGGGACAAGGATGGGCTCTCGGCGGGGCTGATGGTCGCGGAGATGGCGGCGGCGGTGAAGGCGGAGGGCACCACGCTGGTGGGGCGCTTGGATGAGCTGGCGCGCCGCGATGGCCTGCACTCCACCGCGCAGCTGTCGATCCGGGTGGAGGACCTGTCACTGATCGGACAGATGATGGCGACGCTGCGCTCCGCCCCACCACAGCAGCTGCTGGGCAGTGAGGTCACCGAGGTGCAGGACCTCTCCGCGGGATCGGTGGAGAGCACGGGCCTGCCACCCACCGAGGGGATGCTGCTGCGCAGCGCCGAGGACACCCGTGTGGTGGTGCGGCCCTCCGGGACAGAGCCCAAGCTCAAGTGCTATCTCGAGCTGGTCACGCCCGTCCCCGCGGAGGCGGCAGAGGCGGAGCTCACGGCGCTGCGGGCGCGGGCCGATGAGCGCCTGGCGGCGCTGAAGGACGAGCTGCGCATCGCGCTCGGGCAGGGCTGAGGCGAACGGTCCCAGAGGAAAGGACGACGGGCCCGTACCGGGGGCAGGATCCCCCGGGGCGGGCCCGTCGGGCTGTCTCGCACAGGCGGTGCGGGGCTCAGTACCCGCTGCCGGTGCCCCCCTCGAGGACCGCCCGCGAGGAGGAGAGCCCCAGCCGGTTCGCACCGGCCGCCACCATCGCCTCCGCGGCTTCGCGGGTGCGGATTCCGCCGGAGGCCTTCACCCCCAGGCGGTCGCCGACGGTCTCGCGCATCAGACGCACCGCGTGCTCGGAGGCACCGCCAGCCGGGTGGAAACCGGTCGAGGTCTTCACGAAGTCAGCACCCGCGGCCTCCGCGGCCCGGCACGAGCCCACGATCTGCTCATCGGTGAGCGCCGCGGATTCGATGATGACCTTCAGCACCACCGGGGCCGGGGCGGCCTCGCGCACCGCGCGGATATCCGCCTCAACGGCGTCGAAGTCCCCGGCCACGGCGAGGCCGACGTTGATGACCATGTCCACTTCGTCAGCGCCCTTGGCCACAGAATCCTGTGCCTCAGCGGCCTTGATCTGCGAGGCATGCTGCCCGGAGGGGAAGCCGCACACGGTGGCGACCTTCACGGTGGTCTGCACCGGCAGCATCGAGGGTGAGACGCACACCGAGTAGGTGCCCAGCTCCTCCGCCTCGCGCAGGAGAGCGGTGACGTCCTCCGCGGTGGATTCGGGCTTGAGCAGGGTGTGGTCGATGAGGGCGGCAAGCTGCGCGCGATCCAGAGATGTCATAGGCCTGATCTTCCCACTCCCCGGAGGCGCTCCGCCAGCTCACACCACTTTGACGCTCACACAGCCTTGACGCTCACGCCGCATCGCAGCGGTCACGTCGGGGGCGGTGCGCAGTCTGCCCGCGGCCGGGCCACGGAACATCGCCCGCCGCGGCGACACTAGACTGATCGCCCATGACCACCCCGAATCCCCCGGCACGCCGGGTTGTGCTGCTGGCCGGCCCGTCGGGCAGTGGGAAGGGTGAAGTGACGCGCCGCTCGGGCCTGCCGGCGCTCGCGCTGGATGATTTCTACCGCGAGGGTGATGACCCGGCGCTGCCCCGCCGCTTCGGCATCGCCGACTGGGATGATCCGGCCTCCTGGGATGCGCAGGCGGCGCTGACGGCCCTCGAAACCCTGTGCCGCCGTGGCCGCGTCACCGTCCCCACCTATTCGATCTCCCTCTCCGCCCGCACCGGGCAGACCCGGCTGGACATCGGGGATGCGCCGCTGGTGATCGCCGAAGGGATCTTCGCCGCGGAGCTGATCCGGCCGCTCGCCGCCGCGGGGCTGCTGGCCGATGGGATCGTGCTGGACCGCCCCGGTCCGCTCGTCTTCGCGATGCGCCTGGTGCGGGATCTGCGGCAGTCGCGCAAACCGGTGCCGGTGCTGCTGCGTCGCGGCTGGGGGCTGCTGGGCGATCAGCGGGCGGATATGCGCGCCTGGGTCAGCGCGGGCCTGCGGCCGCTGGGGCTGCATCGGGCGGAGCGCGAGCTGCGTCGCCTCGCGCTCATCGCCGCCGCCGACGGGCGGGCACGCCAGCTCACCGCCCCGGCCTCGCACCAGGGGCAGGTGGGGAGCATCGGACACAGTCGACGCGGCTGAGCCCCGTCGGCCGGTCGGTGCTCAGGCGATGCGATCCAGGACGATCCGCCGCTCGGGCATCGCGGTGCCGCGCGGGGCGAGGGTCCAGGAGCCCTCGAGCGCGGCGAGGGAGCGTTCCATGCGTCCGGGCGTATCCGTGTGCAGGCGCGCGAGGACCTCACCGGCACGTACCTCATCGCCCAGGTGCTTCACGATCTCCACGCCGGCGGCGGCCTGCACAGCCTCCCCGGGGCGGGAGCGCCCGGCGCCGAGCCTCCAAGCGGCGACCCCCACGCCCATGGCGTCCAGGCCGGTGACCACGCCGTCCTCGCGCGCGCGCAGCTCCTCGACATGCTGGGCCGTCGGCAGCGGGGCATCCACGTCCCCGCCCTGCGCAGTGATCATGGCGCGCCAGGTGTCCATCGCGCGGCCATCGGCGAGCGCGGCCTCCACGTCGGCGTCCTGAACCCCGGCGGCCTCGAGCATCTCGCGGGCCAGGGCGCAGGTCAGCTCGACCACGTCGGCCGGGCCTCCACCGGCCAGGACCTCGAGGGACTCACGGACCTCGAGGGCGTTGCCGGCGGTGCGGCCCAGCGGCGCGCTCATATCCGTCAGCAGCGCGACGGTGCGCACCCCCGCGTCGGTGCCCAGATCCACCATGGTGCGGGCCAGCTGCCGGGCATCCTGCTCGTCCTTCATGAAGGCACCGGCCCCGGTCTTGACGTCCAGGGTGAGGGCGGCGGTGCCCTCGGCGATCTTCTTGGACATGATCGAGGAGGCGATCAGCGGGATCGCCTCGACGGTGCCGGTGATGTCCCGCAGGGCGTAGAGCTTCTTGTCGGCGGGGGCGAGGCCGGAGCCGGCCGCGCAGATCACCGCTCCCACCTCGTCCAGCTGCTGCATCAGCTCAGGATTGGAGAGATCCGCGCGCCAGCCGGGGATGGCCTCGAGCTTGTCGAGGGTGCCGCCGGTGTGGCCGAGGCCCCGCCCGGACAGCTGCGGGACGGCCACGCCGAAGCTCGCCACGAGCGGCGCAAGCGGCAGGGTGATCTTGTCCCCCACCCCGCCGGTGGAGTGCTTATCGGTGGTGGGCTTGGCGAGGGAGCCGAAGTCCATGCGCTCGCCACTGGCGATCATCGCCGCGGTCCAGCGGGCGATCTCGCGGCGCTCCATGCCGTTGAGGAAGATCGCCATGGCCAGCGCCGCCATCTGCTGCTCGGCAACCACGCCGCGGGTGTAGGCGTCGACCACCCAGTCGATCTGCTCATCGCTCAACGCCCGTCCATCGCGCTTGGCGTGGATGACGTCCACGGCATCGTGCGGTTCGACGGTCTCCGGGGCGGGGGTGGTGTCAGTCATGGGGTCCTTCCAGTGACGAGGTCAGATCGGGCCGGATTGGGCCGGAACGGGCTGGATTGGGCTGGAACGCGACAGACGGCCCGGCGTGCACACGGGGCGTCGACCTTGGCCGTCGCAGCGGGTCTGCGCAGCGTACGCCGTCAGCGGGCGAGGTCGTCAGGGCCGAAGGCCTGCGGCAGCACAGCGCTCATCGGCTGCGGGCCTTCCGGGGTGAGGAGCGTGAAGTCATCGGCGGCATGTTCGGACAGCAGCTGGCGGCAGCGACCGCAGGGCATCACCACGGGGCGCTCCCAGGGCTCAAGGTCCTCCCGGCCGCCCACGCACACGGCGCGCAGCAGGCGGCCGCCGCCGCTCGCGATGAGCTCGGAGATCATCCCGCACTCGGCGCACAGGGTGACGCCGAACCCGGCGTTCTCCACGTTGCAGCCGCGCACCACCTGCCCACTCTCGGTCAGTCCCGCGGCGCCCACGTGGAAGCGCGAGTAGGGGGCGTGCGCCATCACCGCGATCTCCCGTGCGAGCTGCACGAGGACCATGAACTCAGGCTCCTCCGTGGGGTCGTAGTCCTCACCGAGGTCGGGCGGCAGGGGTGTGCTCATGTCCAGATGCTCCCACGGAACGGGCGCGGCGCGGGCTCGATCCGCGCCGCGGGGGTCACTGCTTGGTGTAAGGGATGCCGTCGGCGGCGGGGACCCGCACGCGGCCCACCACACCCGCCACGGCGAACAGCGCCACCACGTACGGGAGCATGAGCAGGAAGTCACCGGGGATCGCCACGCCGCCCTCCTGGGAGACCATGGTGCCCAGCCGCAGCTGCAGCGAGTCGGCGAAGGCGAAGGTCAGCGCGGCCAGCAGCGCCCCGATGGGGTGGTAGCGGCCCAGGATCATGGCGGCGAGCGCGATGTAGCCCTTGCCGGCGGACATCTCCTCACCGAAGGCCACGCCGGTGCCGATGGTCAGGGTCGCCCCGCCCAGCCCGGCCACAGCGGAGCCCAGCAGAACGTTCTTCCAGCGGGTGGGGTTCACGGCGATGCCGACGGTGTCCGCGGCCCGCGGATGCTCGCCGACGGCGCGGACGCGCAGGCCCCAGCGGGTGCGGAACAGCGCGATGGTCAGCACCGCGACGATGATCCACATGAGATACACCAGGACGTTCTGCTCGAACAGGACACGGCCGATGACGGGGATGTCCGCGAGCACGGGGATCCGCAGGGTGGGCAGGCGCATCGGCCGGTTGTAGGTGCCCGGATCCTGCGTCATCACGGTGCCGAAGAAGAACGACGTCAGGCCGATCGCGAAGACGTTCAGGACCACGCCGACGATGATCTGCTGGACCTGGTAACCGACGGCGAACAGTGCCAGCAGCGCACCCATGAACAGGGCGACCAGGGGCGCGGCGAGAAGGCCGACCCACACGCTGCCGGTGAGGGAGGCGACCAGCGCCGCGCCGAAGGCCCCGAACAGCAGCTGGCCCTCGATCGCGATGTTGATGACCCCGGCCCGCTCGGACAGCACCCCGGACAGGGATCCGAAGGCCAAGGGGACGGCCAGCACGATGGTGCCCTGCAGCAGGGTGGTCACGTCGAGAGTCCGCTCGGAGATCACCCAGGTCATGAAGGACAGCACCCAGGCCACGGCGAACAGAGCGATGAGGCTGGTACGGAGCTTCCCGCCGGGACGGGGCCGGGTGGCGTGCAGGAACCACACGCCGCCCGCGGCCAGCAGGGCGATGATCGCGAGGATCGTGGCGCCGGGCATCGAGGGCAGCTGCACCCGCTCGGGGATGATGCCCAGCGGGTTCAGGTCACCCTCGCGCGCCAGGACGTACACGGAGTCCGCGCCGGGGATGCCGCGCAGGCCGAAGAACACGAGTGCCAGCAGCGCCATGACGGTCAGTACGGTCGGCATGCGCCACCAGCTGCCGGGGCGGGTGTCCTCCTTGCGCCGGGTGACGGTGGAGTCATCGGTGACGATCACAGGTGCGGCGCTCATCGGCCCTCCTCCTGCTGCGGATCGACGGGGTCGGACGGGCTGCACGGGTCTGCGGGGTCCGGGTCACCCGGTGGGTCGGCTCGGTGCGACGGGCCATGTTCCCGGGCGGTGTCATCGTCCGCGGTCGTGTCGTCGGTCTCGTCGGAGGTGATGGCGACGGAGCCGCCCGCGGCGTTCGTCGCGGCCGCGGGCTCGTCCCCGCGGCGACGCCGTCCGCGCCCTCCCGCCTGCGGATTGTCGACGCGGCGCAGGCCGATCAGGGTGCGCACGAGCGGTGGGGCGGCGATGAACAGCACCACGAGCACCTGGATCACCTGCACCAGATCCAGGGGCACGCCCTGGCTGGTCTCCATCAGCCGGCCACCCGTGGACAGCCCGGCGAACAGCAGACCGGCCAGCACGATGCCGATAGGGCCGGAGCGGCCCAGCAGTGCCACGGTGATGGCGTCGAAGCCGATGTTTCCGGCGATGCCCTCGGTCAGGCGTCGCTCCGTGCCCAGCACATGCACTGCCCCGGCGAGGCCCACGAGGGCCCCCGCGACGGCGAGGACGAGGAAGGCGGTGCGGGTGGGCGAGATGCCGGCCACCTGCGCGGCTCGCGGGTTGGAGCCGACGGCGCGGAAGTGAAAGCCCAGGGTGGAGCGGCTCATGAGCCACCACAGCAGTGCGACGGCGATCGCGACTACCAGCAGGCCGGCGTGGAGCCGGAAGCCGTCGCCCAGCAACTTGGGCAGCAGCGCGGTCTCGCGCACCGCGAAGGAGGTGGGCTGGCCGGAGCTGGCGCCGGTGAACAGCTCGGTCTTGAGCGAGAAGAACAGCAGGTAGGTGGCGATCCAGTTCAGCATGATGGTGCTGATGACCTCGTTGGCGCCGAAGCGGGCCTTGAGGAAACCGGCGATTCCGCCCCACACGCCACCGGCCACCACGCCGGCGATCAGCGCGGCCAGCAGATGAACCCCCGTCGGCAGCGGCAGGGCGAAGCCCACGAAGGCCGCGGCCATGGTTCCGGCGATCAGCTGGCCTGTGCCGCCGATGTTGAACAGTCCCGCCCGGAAGCTCACGGCCATACCGGCGGCGGCGATGATCAGCGGGGTGGCGACGGTCAGGGTTTCGGTCAGCGGACGCAGTCCCGCACCGAGCGCCGGCAACAGCACATACATACCGCTGCCGCCGGCCTCGCGCACGGATTCGGCGGTGCGGGTAAAGGCCCGGTTGTCGAACAGGGCACCGCGCAGCAGGGCACCGTAGGCGCCGGTCACCGCCTCCCAGATGGCAGTCAGGGTGTCCCCGGGGCGGGCGAAGAAGTACGTGAGGGACTGGCGCACCTGCTCATTGGCGATGACGATCAGCACCGAGCCGATGAGGAAGGCGAACACGAAGCTCATCACCACGACCAGCAGATCGCTGCGGGCAATCCGCTGCAGGGTGCGGGCCAGTGAGGTCTCGGCCGTGTGCTCGGGCGGCGGCGGGCCGTCGGCGCCGCCGGAGCCGACGCCGGGCGCGCTGCCTGCGGCGGTGGTGTCCGCGACGGTGCTCATACGAGGTCTCCTTCGTCGGCGAGCTGCGAGTCGGTGGTGCGCACCCCGGAGGCCACGGCCTCGCGGGCCGCGTCGGCGGTGTATCCGGCCATCATCAGGCCCAGCACATCGCGGTCCTCGTCCCCGGGGACGATCCCGAGGATGCTGCCGCGGTACATCACGGCGATGCGGTCGGCGAGCTGGACCACCTCATCCAGCTCGGTGGACACGATGATCACGGGGGTGCCCTTGTCCCGTTCGGCGATGATCCGGCCGTGCAGGAATTCGATGGAGCCGACGTCCACACCGCGGGTGGGCTGGGAGGCCAGCAGCAGGGATAGGTCGCGGTTCAGGGCCCGGGCCATGACGACCTTCTGCTGGTTGCCACCGGAGAGGGTGGACACCGCGGCGGTGGAGTCGCCGGTGCGGATATCGAACTCGGGGATCAGGCGCTCCGCATTGCGGGCGATCTCCTTCAGCTTCATCGCCATGCGGCTGCCGAAGGGGGGTCGGTCATGCTGGTCCAGCACGAGATTCTCGGCTACGGAGAAATCGGCGATCAGAGCGTCGTGGGTACGGTCCTCGGGGACGAAACCCACCCCCAGGTCCAGCACCTGCTTGGTGCTGCGGCCCACCAGCTCGGTGCCCTCCAGGCGGGCGGAGCCGTGCACGTCGTCCTGCAGGCCCAGCAGCGCCTCGGTCAGCTCGGTCTGCCCATTGCCCTGCACCCCGGCGATGGCGAGCACCTCACCGTGGCGCACGTCGAAGGAGACACCGTCCAGAGTGCGGTTGCCAGCCGCATCGGTCACGCGCAGATCCGTCACCTCGAGGGCGACCTCCCCCGGATCGGCCGCCGCCTTGTCCTGCGAGAGGGAGACCTGGCGGCCCACCATGAGGCTCGCGAGCTCCGCCTGATCAGCGCTGGGGTCCGCCTGGGCGACGACCTTGCCGCGGCGGATCACCGTGATCCGGTCGGAGACAGCTTTGACCTCGCGCAGCTTGTGGGTGATGAACACGATCGAGGTGCCCTCGTCGCGCAGCTGGCGCATGATGTCCATCAGCTCATCGGTCTCGTGCGGGGTGAGCACAGCGGTGGGCTCATCGAGCACGAGCACTTCGGCCCGACGGCTCAGGGCCTTGATGATCTCCACGCGCTGCTGGGCACCCACCGGCAGGTCCTCGACCAGCGCATCGGGGTCAAGGTCGAAGCCGAAGCGGGCGGAGGTCTCGCGCACCAGGGCGCGGGCAGCGGCGAGGTCCAGCAGACCGCCGCTAGTGGGCTCATGCCCGAGGATCATGTTCTCGGCGACGGTGAACACCGGCACGAGCATGAAGTGCTGGTGGACCATGCCGATGCCCGCGGCCATCGCCTCTCCGGGATCAGAGAAGGTGACCGGCTTCCCGTCGATGACGATCTGTCCGCCGTCGGGGCGGTACAGCCCGTACAGCACGTTCATGAGGGTGGACTTGCCGGCGCCGTTCTCGCCCAGCAGGGAGTGGATCTCACCGGGTTCGATGACGAGATCGATCGCGTCGTTGGCCACGAAGGAGCCGAAGGTCTTCGTGATGCCGCGCAGTTCGAGCTTCACAGCACTCGCTTCCGTCGGGAGCGGCCGGGCCCAGTGCCGACCGGTGCGGGGATACGATACGCGGCCCCCGCCTCAGGGGCGGGGACCGCGTATGCGTCAGATATCAGCCCTTCTGGGGGGAGGCGTCGGACTCGACCGTGACCTCGCCGTCGATGATCTGCTGCTTGAGATCCTCGACCTCCTGGGCGAGCTCCGCGGGGACGTCGTCCTCGAACTCGTGGTACGGGGCCAGGCCCACGCCGCCGTTTTCGAGGGTGCCCACGTACGGCTCGGCACTGTAGTTGCCCTCCACGCCGGAGGTGATGACGTCCTCGACGCCCACGGCCATCTCCTTCATCACCGAGGTGATGATGAGCTTCTGCGCCTCCTCATCGGAGGAGTTGGTCTCGTAGCCATCGGCGTCCACCCAGATCACGTAGCGGCCATCGCCCTCCTTGGCGGAGGCGAGGGTGCCGGAGCCCACGGGACCGGCCACGGGCATGATGATGTCCGCGCCCTGGCTGTAGAACTCGTCGGAGAGCGCCTTGCCCTTGGAGACGTCCTCGAAGGTGCCGGCAAAGGAGCCGTCCTTGGTCTCCTTGTTCCAGCCCAGGACCTTCACGTCTTCGTCGTGCACCTCGTTGTAGTGCTTGACGCCGTCGACGTAGCCGTCCATGAAGATGGTGACGGTCGGGATGTTCACGCCGCCGTAGGTGGCCACGGTGCCGGTTTCGGTCATGCCCGCGGCGAGGTAGCCGGCCAGGAACGCGGCCTGGGCGGTGTCGAACTCGAGGGGCTTGACGTTGTCGAGCTCGATGGGGTTGCCATCGGCGTCCTGCGCGGTGGAGTCCACGATCGCGAAGTCGACGTCAGTGTTGGCGGTCGCGGCGTTGCCGGTGTCGGTGGCCAGCAGGAAACCGACCGTGATCACGAGGTCACAGCCTTCGTTGACCATGTTGTTGATGTTGGGGGCGAAGTCGGAGTTGGTGGTGGACTCCGCCGTCTGGGAGTCGATCTTGAGCTTCTCCTTCGCGGACATGAGGCCGTTGTAGGAGGACTCGTTGAAGGACTTGTCGTCCCAGCCGCCGGCATCGGAGACCATGCAGGCCTTGTAGTCGCTGCCGGCGCCGCCGGCGTCGCTGCCGCCGCCACCGCCGGCCGAGCCGCCCTCCTCGGGCGGGGTGCCGCAGGCGGCGAGGGTGAGGAGGCCCGCGCCGACGAGGGCGAGACCGCGAGTGATGCTCTTCATGGGGTTTCCTTCTGGTCGTCTGCGGGGCCGGGACCGCCGCCATCGGGGGGTTCGGCAGCGACTGCGCTGTCGCTGTGCGTGAGGAACCATAGCGAGGCGCAGCAGAACCTGCTCGGACCCTCGGCCCCGGCGCCGTAACCGTTATGAAATCGACGCGGACGTGACGTGGCCGTGAACGCCGGTCGAACCATGGCGGCGCCGGGTGCTGAGCCGCTGAGGACTCGAGATGGCTCGTGGATCAGGCGGCGGGCAGGTCCCGGCGAATGCAGCCGCTCGCAAGCACCATCGCCCCGATCCCGATCGCACGCTCGTCGATCATGAGGTCCCCCATATGGAGGTCATAGGTGCGTCCCCCAGGGGTGCGGGTGCCCAGCCGTGCAAGAGCTCCGGGCACCTTCTCGAGGTACCAAGCGAAATCCTCGCCGCCGAGGGACTGGGCGGCTGGGTCGAGGTTCCCGCGTCCCAGTACGTCGCGGACCGCTTCGGAGAGCACCTCGACGCTGGCGGCGTCGTTGGACACCGGCGGCACCCCGCGGTCGTGGCTGACACGGGCTTCCACGCCCCAGGGGCGCACGAGGTCCGCCAGCACGCTCTCGAGCAGCTCCTCAGCCTGGTCCCAGGCGTCGTGGTCCAGGCAGCGCAGCGTGCCGTCGAGCACCCCCTGGGAGGGGATGGCGTTGAAGGCGCTGCCGGCGTGGATGCTGCCCCAGGTGAGGTTCACGCCCGAGCGCGGGTCCATGCGGCGTGACAGCGCGGCCGGCAGCTGGGTGGCGATCGAGCCCACCGCGTAGACGAGATCCTGCGTGAGGTGGGGGCGGGAGGTGTGGCCGCCGGCGCCGCGCACCTGGATGCGCACCGGGTCGGTGGCGGAGGTGATGGGCCCGGATTTGAGGCCGATGTGGCCGACATCCACGCCGGGGTCGCAGTGCAGGGCGAAAATCGAATCCACGCCGTCCAGGACGTTCTGGCCGATGAGGTCCAGCGCACCGCAGGGGTGCTTCTCCTCCGCGGGCTGGAAGATCAGCCGCACCCCGCGGCGCAGCGCCCCGGCGTCTGCGGCGCGGACCAGGGCGATGGCCGCCCCGAGCACGGCGCTCATGTGGACGTCATGCCCGCAGGAGTGGGAGACGCCCTCCACCTCAGAGCGGTAGGGCACGGTGGTCAGCTCGGGGATGCCGAGCGCGTCCATGTCCGCGCGCAGCGCAAGCTTGGGCAGCGTGGGGTCTTGGCCTTCGATATCGCACGTCAGCCCGGTGGAGCGCATGCGACGCGGGGTGAGGCCGAGCAGGTGCAGCTGCTCGACGATGAAGTCCGTGGTGGCGTGCTCCTGGTGAGACAGCTCGGGGTGGCGGTGCAGGTGGCGGCGCAGGTCGATGAGGTGCTCGCGCTGCTCGGCGATGGTGCGGGCGATCAGCCCCTCCGGGCCCAGCATGGCCTGCTGCGCTCCGTCGGGCTTCACACTCGGTACCTGTTCCACGGTCTCCACTGCGGTGCTTCCTGTTCTCGCGGCATCGGGGCCCTCTGACGGCACCCGCTGGCCGTGCACCGTCACGGCGGTGACCGCCGCGCCGTCATCAGCGCAGGTGGCCACGTCCCCGCTCCTCGAGGCGCGCGACGAGGGCAGCCAGCTCCTGGGCCCGGTCGTCGGCGAGCACCAGCAGGGCGTCCTCGGTGTCGACGATGCTGATGCCCTCCAGGCCCACCAGGGCCAGGGGACGATCCGGGGAACCGTACACCGTGGCGCGTGAGGAGACCGCATCGACCACGGCATTTCCCAGCACGTGGACATCGCTGTGCGCATCCCCGGTCTGCACCCCGGTGTCCGTCCGCTGCGTGGAGCCCTGCGTCCCGGTTCCTGCGCGCAGCTGGCGAGCGAGCGCCGCGAAGTCGCCGACGTCATCCCAGCCCAGGTCCGCGGGGACCACGGAGACTCGGCCAGCGGCGGCGAGCGGTTCGGCCAGGGCGTAGTCGATCGCGATCGCGGTGAGGGTGGGCCAGATCTGCTCGAGGCGCTCGGTCCAGGCCTCGGTGCCGTGGGCAGCGGCGAGCTCGCGGGCCCCGTGGGCGAGCGGCGGGATCTGTGCGGAGAGCTCATCCAGCAGCACGGTGGCGCGCACGACGAACATGCCCGCATTCCACAGGAAGCGCCCGGTGTCCAGGAAGGCCTGGGCGCGTGCACGGTCGGGCTTCTCGACGAAGCGGGTGACCGGCAGCACCGCGGGGCCCGCACCGCCGCCCGGTCGCATCGTGGCATTCGGGGTATCAGCTGGGCTCTGCGCCGCGCTGGCCCCTAGCTCCTCCCCCTGCATCTCCTCCCCCTGCACGTTCCCCGAGTCACCGGCCATCTCGATGTACCCGAAGGCGGTGGAGGGGCCAGTGGGCCGAATGCCGAGCGTGACCAACTGGCCCTCCTCCGCGGCAGCTCGGGCGGCGGTGACGGCGGCGGCGAGGGCATCGACGTCCTCGATGAGGTGGTCGGCGGCGAACGAGCCGATCACAGCGTCGGGAAACTCTCGCTCCACGAGCGCAGCGGCCAGTGCGATCGCGGGCATGGAGTTGCGTGGCGAGGGCTCGGCGACCACGCGGGCGCTGCTGTGGCTGGCCTCCGCGAGCTGGGTGCGGACCGCATCGGCGTGGGCGATGCCGGTGACCACGAGCGGTGGCGCATCGGCCAGCGGCGCCAGGCGGTCCAGGGTCTGCTGCAGCAGAGAACGCCCCGATCCCGTCAGGTCCAGCAGGAACTTGGGATGCGTACGGCGTGAGAGGGGCCACAGTCGAGTGCCGGAGCCGCCGGCGGGGATGATGGGCACGAACGGGGCGGGGACCATCGTCCCAGCATATCCGTCGCCCGCCGTGGTGCCGGGGCATCGGCCCCCGTCGGCCAAGACACGTGCTGCGTGTCCCGAGTGCGCCCCTGCCTGGTGCTACGCTGGCAAGGCCCCTGTCGGGGGCGATGATGATGTCGCCGTGTCGTGAAGCGGATGCCCCCCTTCGGGCCCGCCCGCCACGAGGTGCGGACCATCGCCGCTCCCGCCCCCATCCCGACTCATCATCGGAGGATCTCCGTGGCATCAGCCCACACCGGAACGCTCTATCGCGGACGCGAGGGCATGTGGTCCTGGGTCGCGCACCGCATTTCGGGAATGCTCATCTTCCTGTTCCTGCTTGTGCACGTCCTGGACACCGCTCTTGTGCGCGTCTCCCCTGAGGCCTACAACGAGGTCATCGGCCACTACAAGCTGTGGGTGTTCGGCCTGGGCGAGATCGGCCTGGTGGGCGCGGTCGTCTTCCACGCCCTCAACGGCCTGCGCGTGATCCTGGTGGACTTCTGGTCCCAGGGCACCAAGCACCAGCGCGGCCTGTTCTGGGCCGTGGTCATCGGATGGGTCGTGCTGATGCTCGGCTTCGTCCCCCGCCACCTGATGCACATGTTCGGAGCGTGACGATGACTTCCGCGACCTCGCAGACCGCCTCCCCCTCCCTGCCGGATCCCACCACGCGCTACCGCCGCACCGGTCAGCGCGGGATCAACACCGAGATGCTGTCGTGGATCTTCATGCGCGCCTCCGGCGTGCTGCTGGTGATCCTCGTGTTCGGCCACCTGTTCGTGAACCTGTGGCTGGGCGAAGGCGTCAAGGGCATCGACTTCGCCTTCGTGGCCGGCAAGTGGACCTCCCCCTTCTGGCAGGTCTGGGACCTGCTGATGCTGTGGCTGGGCCTGATCCACGGCGGCAACGGCGTGCGCACGATCATCAACGACTACGCGCGCGGCGATCGTCTGCGCCTGGTGCTCAAGGCGCTGCTGTACTTCGCCACGATCGTCACGATCGTCCTGGGCACCCTGGTGATCTTCACCTTCTCCCCGTGCCCCGTCGGCGCCGACCCGAGCCTGCTGCCCAGCATCTGCGAAGGCTGAGCGCCTCTGCACGGCTTTCTGGGCAGCACCTGATCCTCTCTTCCCGGTCCATCCTGAAACGGAGCAGTCACTCGACATGCAGACCCATACCTACGACGTGGTGATCGTCGGCGCCGGCGGCGCCGGGATGCGCGCTGCCCTGGAATCCTCCCAGCGCGCCCGCACCGCGGTCATCACCAAGCTCTACCCCACTCGCTCCCACACCGGCGCAGCCCAGGGCGGCATGTGCGCGGCCCTCGCCAACGTCGAGGAGGACAACTGGGAGTGGCACACCTACGACACCGTCAAGGGCGGTGACTACCTGGTGGACCAGGACGCCGCGGAGGTCATGGCCAAGGAGGCCATCGACGCGGTCCTGGACCTGGAGAAGATGGGCCTGCCCTTCAACCGCACCCCGGAAGGCCGTATCGACCAGCGGCGCTTCGGCGGGCACACCCGTGAGCACGGTGAGGCGCCGGTGCGTCGCGCCTGCTACGCCGCGGACCGTACCGGCCACATGATCCTGCAGACCCTGTTCCAGAACTGCGTGAAGCAGGACGTGGAGTTCTTCAACGAGTTCTACGTGCTGGACGTGCTGCTGACCGGCGATCCACGCACCGACCGGGACGTGCGCGCCGCGGGCGTGGTCACCTACGAGCTGGCCACCGGTGAGATCCACGTGTTCCGCGCGAAGTCCGTGGTGTTCGCCTCCGGCGGTTTCGGCAAGGTGTTCAAGACCACCTCGAACGCCCACACCCTCACCGGTGACGGCCCCGCGATGGTGTTCCGCCGCGGCGTGCCGCTGGAGGATATGGAGTTCTTCCAGTTCCATCCGACGGGCCTGGCGGGCCTGGGCATCCTGCTCTCGGAGGCGGCGCGCGGCGAGGGCGGCATCCTGCGCAACGTCGATATGGAGCGCTTCATGGAGCGCTACGCCCCCACCCTGAAGGACCTCGCCCCGCGCGACGTGGTGGCCCGGGCGATGGCCAATGAGGTGCGTGAGGGCCGCGGCGCCGGCCCGAACAAGGACTACGTGTACCTGGACCTGACGCACCTGGAGCCCGCGCACATCGACGCGAAGCTCCCGGACATCACCGAGTTCGCCCGCACCTACCTGGGCGTGGAGCCGTACACGGAGCCGATCCCGGTCTACCCCACCGCGCACTACGCGATGGGTGGCATCCCCACCACCGTGCGCGGCGAGGTGCTGCGCAATGCGACCGATTCGGTCCCCGGCCTGTACGCCGCCGGGGAGACGGCCTGCGTGTCGGTGCACGGCGGCAACCGCCTGGGCACCAACTCGCTGCTGGACATCAACGTGTTCGGTCGCCGTGCGGGCATCGCCGCGGCGGCGCACGCCGCGGAGGTTTCGCTGGCGGACCTGCCGGAGGGCGTGGAGACCCCCACCGTGGAGCTGCTGGAGCGCCTGCGCGACCGGCCCGCGACCGATGACCGCATCGCCGATATCCGCCGTGACCTGCAGGAGACCATGGACGCGAACGTCCAGGTGTTCCGCACCGATGAGACCTGCCGCAAGGCTCTGGCGGACATCGTCACCCTCAAGGAGCGGTACGCCTCGGTCGCGATCCAGGACAAGGGCAAGCGCTACAACCTGGACCTCATGGAGGCCGTGGAGCTGGGCTTCCTGCTGGATCTGGCGCAGATCGTGGCGCTGGGCGCGCTGAACCGTCGCGAGTCCCGCGGCGGTCACTTCCGTGAGGACTACACGGCGCGTGATGACGTGAACTTCCTCGCGCACACCATGGCGTACAAGACCCTGCCGGATGAGGAGGGTGACGAGGGCACCCCGATCCGTCTGGGCACCAAGCCCGTGGTGATCACCCGTTACGAGCCGAAGGAGCGCACCTTCTGATGACTGCTGTCGCCGAGAAGCCCCAGGCCGACTCCGCTGCGGAGCAGGTTCCCTCCTTCGAGGTGACCCTGCGCATCGCACGGTTCAACCCCGAGGACTCCCAGGGCTCGCGCTGGGAGGACTTCACCGTCACCATGCACGGCACCGACCGGGTGCTCGATGCGCTGCACGAGGTCAAGTGGCATCTGGATGGCTCGCTGAGCTTCCGCCGCTCCTGCGCGCACGGGATCTGCGGTTCGGACGCGATGCGGATCAACGGCCGCAACCGTCTGGCCTGCAAGACCCTGCTGAAGGACCTGGATCTCAAGAAGCCCATCACCATCGAGCCGATCAAGGGCCTGCCGGTGGAGAAGGACCTCATCGTGGATATGGAGCCGTTCTTCGACTCCTACCGCGAGGTGATGCCGTTCTTGGTGGCCAGCGGTCAGGAGCCCAGCCGCGAGCGTCTGCAGTCCGCGGAGCAGCGGGAGCGCTTCGATGACACCACCAAGTGCATCCTGTGCGCGGCCTGCACCTCCTCGTGCCCGGTGTTCTGGACCGACGGGCAGTACTTCGGGCCCGCCGCGATCGTGAACGCCCATCGCTTCATCTTTGACTCGCGTGACGACGCCGGTGAGCAGCGTCTGGAGATCCTGAACTCCAAGGAGGGTGTGTGGCGCTGCCGCACCACCTTCAACTGCTCCGAGGCGTGCCCGCGCGGCATCGAGGTGACCAAGGCGATCGCCGAGGTGAAGCAGGCGGTGATCCGCGGCCGCATCTGAGCCGCGTCCTCTTGACGCCGAAGCGCCCGGTCTCCGCAGGGAGGCCGGGCGCTTCCGTGCATGTGCTGCTTCTCAGGCGTAGGTGATCACCAGCGGTGCATGGTCGGACCAGCGGGTGTCGTAGCTCGGGGCGCGGTCCACCTGCGCGGCGGTGGCGCGTGCGGCCAGCTGCGGGGTGGTCAGCTGGTAGTCGATGCGCCAGCCGGCGTCATTGTCGAAGGCCTTGCCGCGCTGCGACCACCAGGTGTACGGGCCCGGGCCGTCGCCGTGCACGGTGCGGTGCACATCCACCCAGTCCAGCTCAGTGGTCAGGCGGTCCAGGTAGGCCCGCTCCTCGGGCAGGAAGCCCGCGGACTTCAGGTTGCCCTTCCAGTTCTTGATGTCCCATTCGGTGTGGGCGATGTTGATGTCCCCGGTGAGCGCGACGTGGCGGCCATCGGCCCGCAGCTGCGCGAGGCGCTCGAGCATGACGTCGAGGAATTCGTATTTGTCGGTCATGGTCTGCGGCTTCTCGGTGTTGCCCGAGTGCATGTAGCAGGAGATGACGGTCAGGTCGGTGCCATCGCCCAGCGGATCCTCGAGATCGGCCTCGAGCCAGCGGCCGGTGTGGGAATCCGCCGTGAGTCCGGGGAGGCCGCGGCGCACCCCCTCGAGGTCGATCCGCTCCAGGGCGGTGCGGGCCGCGATCGCCACGCCTGCGCGCCCCTTGAGCTGCGAGGCCTCACCGACGATGGTCCACTCCTCGCCCATGAGGTCCGCGAGCAGCTCCTCGGGGGCACGCACCTCCTGGAGGGTGATGACATCCGCGGCGGTCGAGGCGAGCCACTCCCCCATCCCCTTGCGTGCGGCGGCCCGCAGGCCATTGACATTGACGGTCGCGAGAGTGAAGGTCATGGCCTTGATTATCGCAGGGAACGCTGCGTGGACGACTGGTGACCTCGCCACCGCAGGACCGCTCACTCCTCGTACGTACCGTCCTCACGGCTGACGCGGACGTCCACTGAGTCGACCACGTGCGCGTCAGGTCCCAGGATGTCCTGCATGCGGTCGGACTGGAAGTACTCCGCAGTCCTGCCGTGCGGATTCTCGGCGACCTCGCGCGTGATCGACTCGGAGTAGCGATCGATATTGTGGTTGTCCATACCGAAATTGCCGCCTGGTCTGGAGGCATCAAGTCCGATCTCGTAACGCTCCTGGGACTCCTGGTACCCCTTCGGGATGATCGGATCAACAGCGCGCAGCCCATCCGTCTCGGGCACGGGGTCGCCCAGGAAGACGTTGCCGTGTTCATCCATAGCGGTCTGGTGGTTGAAGTTCATCGCGGTGGTGCCGTCCAGCGGCCCGCTGCCATCCACCGGTGCGCCCACGGAGATCACATCGGTGACGTTGTAGCGGTTCGGCGCATTGAACGAGGGGTCCCCCGCGAGATTGTTCGCGACCGCGCCACCCTGCGAATGGGCGACGAACACGACGTCGGATCCGTGCGGCACACCTGCGGCCTCCATCGCGGCGGCGACCGCTCGCGAGGAGTCCGTGGACTGGCCGTTGATCGCTCCGTAATTCTGATTCCAGTCGAAGGGGTTCGCTCCACGGTCCGGCGTTCCGGGGGCCACTCTCGAGAACTCCGGCCCGTAGGATCCCGGCACATAGACCACGTAGGTGCTCTTCCCATCGGGCCCCACGACCTGCTGGATTCGGATGTTCTGAGCGTCCTCGGTGCTCGCGTTCGCACTCTGCTGCAGATTCGTCATGAGATCGGCGGGAGTTTCGGGATCCACCGCGTTATCAGGCCGACTGATGCGGTCCTCGCCGATCGGAGCGATGTCATCACCATCGATGTCATACGGGCTCTCCGGTGCACCCAGGGTGCTCAGGGACTGCAGAGGGTCCGGACCGCCGAAGCCGAACATGTCGAATATCTGCTCAGCGAAGTAGCCGAGCGGGTCCGACGCCTGCTCCTGCTCATCGATGTGTTCTTCGAGCTGCCGACCGCGGCCGTCGAGGTCTTCGACCGCCCGGGCGAGATCGGCATCCACCTGCTGGGCACGGTCCCGAAAGTCCTGCGCATCGGGACCCTCCCAGTGTGCACTGCCCACCGCGTCGGCGAGCTGCAGGGCGATCCGCTCCAGCTCTCGGGCGCGCTGCCCGATCGTTGCGACATGCGCCTCGGCCTCGTTTGTGACCATCCCCCAGAATGCGCCAGCCATCCCCGTTCTCTTCCCATTTCCGTCAATCCACACCTGCCGACCTAACGGTAGGTCGCACCACAGCGGGGCGCCATGGGGAGAGCTCCCCATGGCGCCCCGTGAGCGTCCGGACGAGGTCAGTCCGCGGCGTGGATCCCCGCCGCGTGCTCGGCCATCTCCACGACGTTCTGCACCAGCAGGGCGCGGGTCATGGGGCCCACACCGCCGGGGTTCGGGGAGATCCAGGAGGCCACCTCGGCCACGCCCGGGTCCACATCGCCCACGAGCTTGGCCTTGCCGGTCTCGGGGTCCTCCTGGCGGGAGACGCCCACGTCCAGGACGATCGCGCCGGGCTTGACATCCTCGGGCCGCACCAGGTGGGCCACGCCTGCGGCGGCGACGATGACGTCGGCGCGGCGCAGATGCACGGGCAGGTCCGTGGTGCCGGTGTGGGTGAGGGTCACGGTGGCGTTGTGCTCGCGGCGGGTCATGAGCGCGCCGATGGAGCGGCCGACGGTCACGCCGCGCCCCACCACCACGACGTCCTTGCCCTTCAGGCCCAGGCCGTGGCGGCTCATCAGCTCGATCACGGCGCGCGGGGTGCACGGCAGCGGGGTCTCGATGGGCCGGTTCGCGTTCAGGACCAGACGCCCGAGGTTCATGGGGTGCAGGCCGTCGGCGTCCTTGGCCGGGTCGATGCGCTCGAGGATCGCGTCGGTGTCGATGTGCTTGGGCAGCGGCAGCTGGACGATGTACCCGGTGCAGGCCGGGTCCGCGTTGAGCTTGTCGATGACCTGCTCGAGCTGCTCCTGCGTGGTGTCCTCCGGCAGGTGCTCCTGGATGGACTCCAGGCCGATCTGGGCGCTGTCACGATGCTTGCCGCGGACATACGCCGCCGATCCCGGGTCCTCCCCCACCAGCACGGTCGCCAGGCCCGGGCGTCGATGCCCAGCCTCCACCAGGGCGGTGACCCGCTCGGCGAGCTCGTTCTTGATGGCCTTCGCGGTGGCCTTTCCATCCAGGATCTGTGCGGTCATGGGGTCTCCTCCATGGAGTCGGTGACGGGTCAGTGGAGTCAGTGACAGGGCACTGCAGTGGTCCGGCGGCCGGCCCAGGTGCTCGGCGTCGAGGGGGTGAAGAGCGCCGATGATCGAGGCAGGCCAGATGAGCACGGCACGGCCCCGCGCCGTGCAGGCGCGGGGCCGCCGCCCTCTCAGTACTGGGCGAGGTTCGTGTACAGCGGGACGCGGCGGGAGAGCTCCTCGGCGCGGCGGCGCAGGGTAGTGAGGTCTGCGCCGTCGGTCAGCGCGAGCGCGATGATGTCGGCCACCTCGGTGAACTCCTCAGCGCCGAAGCCTCGCGTGGCCAGGGCCGGGGTGCCGATGCGCAGGCCCGAGGTGACCCGCGGGGGACGCGGATCGTTGGGCACGGCGTTGCGGTTGACGGTGATGCCCACCTCGTGCAGGCGGTCCTCTGCCTGCTGGCCATCGAGTTCGCTGTCCACCAGGTCCACGAGCACCAGGTGCACGTCGGTGCCGCCGGAGATGACCTTGATGCCGCTGCCGACGGCGTCCTCGCGGCCCAGGCGCTCGGCGAGGAGGCGAGCGCCCTCCAGGGTGCGGGCCTGCCGGTCGCGGAACTCGTCGGTCGCGGCGATGCCGAGCGCCACGGCCTTCGCCGCGATGACGTGCATGAGGGGTCCGCCCTGCTGGCCGGGGAACACGGCGGAGTCGATCTTCTTGGCCCACTCGGCGGTGGACAGGATCATCCCCGAGCGGGGGCCACCGATGGTCTTGTGGATCGTGGTGGAGACGACGTCGGCGTGCGGGATGGGGCTGGGGTGCAGGTCTGCGGCGACGAGACCGGCGAAGTGCGCCATGTCCACCCAGAGCTTCGCGCCCACCTCATCGGCGATCGCGCGGAAGGCGGCGAAGTCGAGTTGGCGGGTGTACGCGGACCAGCCGGCGCAGATCACCTGCGGCTTCTCCGCCAGGGCGAGGTCGCGCACCTTGTCCATGTCGATCAGGCCGGTGCCGGGCTCGGTCTCGTAGGCGACGATGTCGTAGAGGCGGCCGGAGAAGTTGATCTTCATGCCGTGGGTGAGGTGGCCACCGTGGGCGAGCGAGAGGCCCATGAGCTTGTCCCCGGGGCGGGCCAGGGCGTGCATCACCGCGGCGTTGGCGGTGGCGCCAGAGTGGGGCTGAACGTTCGCGTGCTCCGCACCGAACAGGTCCTTGGCGCGCTGGATCGCCAGGTTCTCCGCGACGTCGACCTCTTCACACCCGCCGTAGTAGCGCTTACCGGGGTAGCCCTCGGCGTACTTGTTGGTGAGCACGGAGCCCTGGGCCTGCAGCACGGCGCGCGGGACGAAGTTCTCGCTGGCGATCATCTCGAGGGTGCGCTGCTGGCGCGCCAGCTCGCGGTCAAGGACCTGCGCGATCTCCGGATCGAGGTGCTCCAGGGACTGGTCGAGGATGTTCACGGGGCCTCCTGCGGTGGGGGTCGCTGCTTCGCGGTGTCCCGTCATCTTAGGCCGGGGCAGGCCAGCGCGCCCCGGACCGCTCAGATCCGCGTCCGGCCCCCGCGACGCCGCCGTGGGGCCGTGCGCTCACAGGTCCACGCCCCAGCGCACCGGCTCGGGCTCGAGGTGGATGCCGTAGCTCTGCTGCACCCGGTGCTGCACGTCACGCGCCAGCTCGACGATGTCCGCGGCGCTCGCACCTCCACGGTTGGTTAGGGCCAGGGAGTGCTTGCTGGAGACCGCCGCGCGCTCTGCCAGGGCGTGCCCGAGCTCGACACCGGAGTGGCTGATGAGCCACGCGGCGCTCGTCTTCACCCGATCGTCCCCGGCGGGGTAGCGCGGCGCCTGCTGAGGCAGCGCGGCGGCCTGCTCGGCGCTCAGGATGGGGTTGGTGAAGAAGGAGCCGGCGCTCCAGGTGTCGTGGTCGGCAGGGTCCAGGACCATGCCCTTGCTGGCACGGATGCGCAGCACGGCCTCGCGCACCGCGGCCATGGGGGCGCGCTCGCCCACCTGGACGCCGAGGGCGTCGGCGAGCTGCTGATAGCGGATGGGGGCGCTGAGAGAGCCGATGGTGTGCTGGAAGGTCACCGACAGCACGACGTAGCGGCCGGTGGGTGAGGGGGCGCCGCCCGTGTACCGGGTGCGCTTGAAGAGGCTGTCGCGGTAGGCGAAGTCGCAGTCGGCAGCGAAGATGGTGCGCACGGCGCGCTCGTGGCGGTCCCAGGTGCGCACGCGCGTGATGGTGCTGGCGACCTCCTGGCCGTAGGCGCCGACGTTCTGGATGGGGGTGGCGCCGACGGTGCCGGGGATGCCGGAGAGCGCCTCGATGCCGACCATCTCGCGGGCGATCGCGTACTGCACCGCCCGATCCCAGGTGACGCCTGCGAAGTGCTCGACGATCGCCCCGCCGCAGGTGGGATCCAGGGGGGTGAGCTCGGCAGGATCCACGTCGATGCCGTCGGGCTCTCCGCTGGCGCCCACCTCGCAGGTGGCATCCAGCTGCGGGACTTGGTCGGCGTCCTCGAGCAGCACGACGGTGCCCTCGAAGGGGTCATCGGCGGCCAGCAGGTTCGAGCCGCCGCCGAGGACGAGCAGCGGGGTCCCGGCGGCATCGGCGGCGGAGACCGCTTCGATGACGTCCTCCGCGGTGCGGGCGCGGACCAGGTCGCGGATGGGGCCGCCCACCCGCAGGGTGGTGAGGTCAGCGAGGGACACGCCGCTCATGCCGTCTTTGCCACTGTGTGCAGGGCGATCTCGGCACGGGCCCGACCCAGGACCTTCGTGCCATCCACCTGGGCGGTGATGTCCACGCGGGCGGTGCGGGCATCCTCGTCGATCGCGCCGACCACGGCGGTGACCTCCAGCCGCACGGCGCCGGTGGCGGGCACCTCGATGGGGCTCGTGAAGCGGGTGCTGTAGGACCGGACCAGGCTGGGATCGCCGATGACCTCGAGCAGGCCGCTGATCGCGGTGCCCATGGTGAGCATGCCGTGGGCGATCACTCCGGGCAGGCCTGCGTCCTGGGCGGCGGTGTCGTTGTAGTGGATGGGGTTGAAGTCTCCGGAGGCGCCGGCGTAGCGCACGAGGGTGTCGCGGGTGATGGTGTGCTGCGTGCGCGCGAGCTCCTGGCCCACGGTGAGGGCGGCGAGGTCCGCGCCAGAGTGCGAGGCGGGGGTGGTGGTCACGAAAGCTCCTTGGTCCGGGATGGGCATGGCCGGGGGTGCTGCGGTCGCGTGGCGGCGTGTCACTCGCCGCGGATGACGAGCATGCTCTTCACGCTCGCCACCGCAGCACCGTCCTCGTCGGCCATATCCACGCGGGTGGTGACCATGGCGTGACCGCCGGCAGCGCGCACGGACTCGACGGTGAGGGTGGGGATCAGCCGGTCCCCCGCGACCACGGGCCGATGCAGCGTGAAGCCCTCCTCGCCGTGCACCACGCGGGTGAAGTCGATGCCGGCCGCGGGGTCCTGGATGTACTGCGCCTCGGTGGCCTGGGCGAGGGAGACCAGGAAGGTGGGCGGAGCGATGACGTCCGCATAGCCCGCCTCGCGGGCTGCTGCGGGGTCCGTGTGCAGGGGCGAGGGGGCGCTGGTGGCGCGGGCGAACTCGGCGATCTTCGCGGCGGAGATGTCGTGCGCGGGGCCGGGCGGGTATGTGCGGTCGGCGAAGGAGGGGTCCGGTGTGCTGGTCATGGATTCTCCCGGGTCAGGTGTATGGGGCCGACGGGGGTGCTGCGGCCGATCTTCTCAGGTCCGGCGGCGAATACGGCGCAGGCGCGGGTCTGTGCCGAAGCGGGCAGAGGGGGCCAGCGCGGCGCCGTGCGGAGACGCCGAAGGCCATCCGGACGGTTCCGGATGGCCTTCGGGATGCTGGTGCGGACCGTCAGCGGGTCTCGCGGTGCGCCGTCTGCTTGCCGCAGGTGGGGCAGAACTTGGACAGCTCCAGCCGGTCCGGCGTGTTGCGACGGTTCTTCTTGGTGATGTAGTTACGGGACTTGCAGTCCACGCACGCCATGGTGATCTTGGGACGCACGTCAGAGCTCTTGCTCGCCACGGTTCGCCTCTTTCTCCGGGTGGCACGCCCGGCGGCGCACCTCGTGGGTCCCCGTGCTCGGGGGTTCTGGTTGTCTGCACTCCGGTCGATGACCGGCGTGGTACCGAGGGCGGGGATCGAACCCGCGACCTCACGATTATGAGTCGTGCGCTCTGACCGTCTGAGCTACCCCGGCCTGACCGATGAAGCGGCCCGACCTCGAACGAGATCGGGCCACTCATCCATCAGAGCCCTGAAAGGGAATCGAACCCTTGACCTTCTCCTTACCATGGAGATGCTCTGCCGACTGAGCTATCAGGGCAACCCGGTGAACAGTACTTGCCGAGCTGCCCGGAGGCAATTCGGGAGGCTGTTCCCGTGCGGCGGATCACAGGGATCCACTGCGTGGCAGATGAGGGATTCGAACCCCCGTAGGCAATGCCAGCTGATTTACAGTCAGCTCCCTTTGGCCGCTCGGGTAATCTGCCGTGACTGCTCCCCTGCCCCATCCGCGAGGACGGTGCCGCGGGAAGCGGACCTGGTCCAGCATACCGGGGACATGGCGGCGGCGCGAACCCAGGGGGCCTTCAGTGCCCATGAAGATCGTCACAGGGTGCGCAGGGGCCGGGGAGCAGGGACACTGGAGCACAGCAGATGGGGAGCAGCGGCCTGCCCGGGCCGCCTCACGCACCCCCGGGAGGAAGGAGCAGGGCATGGCCGATTCGTCGTTCGACATCGTCAGCAAGCTGGACCGGCAGGAGGTCGACAACGCCGTCAACCAGGCCGCCAAGGAGGTGGCGCAGCGTTACGACTTCCGCAACACCGGTGCGTCGGTCACGCTCAGCGGGGATGCGATCCTCATGTCCGCGAATGCGGAGGAGCGTGTGCTGGCGGTGCTGGATGTTCTGCAGTCCAAGCTGATCCGCCGCGGGATCTCCCTGAAGTCGCTGGATGTGGGTGAGCCGAAGGAGTCCGGCAAGGAGGTGCGGCTGTCTGCGGCGCTGAAGGAGGGGATCTCCTCGGAGGACGCGAAGAAGATCGCGAAGATCATCCGCGATGAGGGCCCCAAGGGCGTGAAGCCGCTTATCCAGGGGGATGAGCTGCGGGTGTCCTCGAAGAGCCGTGACCACCTGCAGGCGGTGATCGCGCTGCTCAAGGGCAAGGACCTGGATGTGGCGCTGCAATTCGTCAACTACCGCTGAGGCTCCTCGGAACGGAGAGTTCCACACCTTCCCCACGGAGAGTTCCATACGGAAAGGCCCCATCCCCGGGATCCCGGGAATGGGGCCTTCGCCATAGCGCGCGAGGCGCGATGGTCAGCCGTTGTTCGAGGTGGTGTCCTGCTCCTCGGCGTGCTGGTTCAGCTCCTTGGACTTCGCCTCCATGAGCTCGATCAGCTGGCTCACGGCACCGCCGATGAAGCCGTTCCAGTCACCCTCGTACGCATCGTAGTCCGGACCGATCCACTCCACGGACGTCACCAGCTGCGTCGCCGCATCGATGTGCTCGAGCATCTGCTGGCCGGTCTCCATGATGAACTGAGCGACCTCGCGTCCCTCTTCGGGATTCATACCCTTGAAAGCCATGACCTACCCCTTCCGCCCCTGCGGGCAAAACCTGAGAAAAGAAAGAAAAGAAAACTCTGGATGAAAGCCAGCCCGATCAGGCCGACGCCTCACGCTGCTCCGCAGCGTTCTTGCCCGCACGCTCCGCGAAATCACCGGCCTGCTGCACAACCTGCTGCACAGCCTGACCCACAGTGCTCTCGAACTCCGTCACGTAACGGTCGCGGTCCTCACCGGTCCAGTCGAACTCACCCACACGCTGCGCCGCCTGGGTGTAGGCCTGCTGCACCTGCTCCGCAGCCTCCGTGATCTGCTGAGCCATCTGCTCAACGGCCTCCGGAACCATGCCCTTCTTCATGCTGTCCTCCTCAGAACACTCAATCGATCCATCCGGTCCACCCACCGGCCAGATCCCCACAGCCATTCGGCTGTTCCTGGGAGCCGTGCTCTCCGGGTGATGTCTTCACCCTAGAGCCCGCGAGCGAGCAACGCGATGGGGAGTACTCCCCATGGGGGTGGGGTGTCAGGGCAGGGTGATGTGGATCGAGTCCTGGATGGCGCGGATCGTCTCGATCTCGTCCTCGGCGTCCTCTGCCCCGCAGCTGCCGACAATCTCCAGCACGTCGACGGCGACGCCGCCGCGGTCCAGCACCGCGTAGCGCGCGGCCTGCACCACCGTGGGGCGGCCCGGCTGCGTGTAGCCGTATTCGCTGGCGATCCAAGTGGTCCCGTCGACCTCGAGCTCACCGGTGCCGAGCTCTTCGAGCTCGGGCAGGCCGGCCTTGCGCTGGTCCAGCCCCGCGCGTGCGGCCTCCAGGGTGAAGTCGGCCCCGAAACGCTGCACCGTGACCACGACGTTGGCGCGGAAGCGGCCCTCTACGCGCGGCTGGGCGACAGCCAGCTGCACCCCGGGGACCGTGAGCGTCTCCCAGTCGTCGGGCACATCGACGGTGATGTGCGGCGGCCCCGGGAAATCTGCGCTCGGGTACTCGATCTTCTGGGTCATGTCGCTGCTCCGTTCCTCCCACCGGTGACGGGGCCAAACCTATCAGGCGGCAACAGGCCCGAGCGGATGATCCGCTCGGGCCTGTCCGTGGTCCCGTCTGCCCTCTCGGGGTCAGTTGGACGAGGTGGCCTCCTGCTCGGCGGCGTTGCGGTCGGCGGTCTCGCCAAGATCGTTCACGGCCTGCATGATCTGCTGCAGGGCGGGGACCATTTCGCCGGACCACTGGCCGCGGAAGCGGTCGGCATCCGGGCCGGTCCAGTCCACCTCTTCGAGGCCGGAGGTCAGCTCCTGCTCGATGCGGGTGATCTCCTCCGCGGCGTCGCGCAGCTGCGCGGACATCCGACGGACCTCTTCGACATTCATACCCTTGATGGCGTTCACGGTGCAGTGACCCCTTCCTCGTTCGTCGTGCCCGCGCCCCCTGCGGTGCACGGCCTCTCGTCATAGTCGACGCTCTCACTCTAGAGCGTGCTGGAGAACTCGACCATGGGGAGGAGTCCCCATGTGGATGAGCGCAGTTCCGGCATTCCCCGCGCGCATTCCACGGCGACTGCGTTGCAGGCGCTGCGGGTCGGCGTCACCGGGTGGTGATCTGTGCGACCTGCAGCTTCATCGCGCGACCGCTGTAGACGAGGAAGCCGCGGCCGGGCGGGAAGTCTGCGCGACGGATCCTCCCCAACCCGGTGCCGAGCAGGGTATCGCCATCCATATCGCTGGGCTGCAGCAGCACTCCGCGTCGACCGGCCTTGAACGGCTGTGCCAGGGTATAGGCCTGCGACCAGGAAGCCGATTCGTTCTCGCCCACCACGAACTGGCCCTCGCGGGTGCTAGCGCGGATGAGCCGGTCCAGGTCGTTCTCCACGCCGCTGCCGGTGAAGTCGGCGACGCCGTCGATGAACAGGGCTAGCTTGCCTTCGCCGACGTGACCGGCCTCGATGGTCTGCCGCAGCTGGGCGGCGAGGTCCTTGACGGTCTCCGGATCGGAGGCCTCCACGTCCCACACGTCCAGGCCCGTCAGCGGGGTGCGGCGGGCCGAGAAGCGCACCAGGCGCATCGGTTCCGGCAGGGCCTTCAGGCCGGTGGCGATGGTGAGCATCGCGGTGGTGCGGCCCGAGCCCATCGGCCCGGTGACCATGAAGGCTCCGCGCGGTTCGTAGGTTATCTCCGCGAGCGTCTCGTCGGCCAGACCCAGCACCGGCATGCCGCCCACCACCGGGCGCAGCTCGGAGAACTCCACCCGCTCCGGCAGACGCTTGATGCCCGGGGCCGGCGGAACCCCGGCGCGGCGCATCGCCTGGGCGAGCTTGGCGACCTCACGCGACTGGATCGCCACGTTGGCGTCGCCGCCATGGACCGCGACCTGCACCTCATGGCCCTCGAAGATGGAGCGCCCGGGCGGGGAGTTGCCGTCCAGCACGTCCTTGGGCTCACCGAAACCGGCGTAGTCATCGGTGCTGGCCATGCGGTGGATCAGACGGCGCTGGATCGAGGAGCCCAGCGAGGTAGGAATCGCATTAGGGCGGTCGCCGGTGACGATCACATGCACGCCCACCTGACGGCCATCGGTCGCGATCTGCACGAAGGTGGTGAACCACTTGGTGAGGTTCGAGTAGTCGTACGCCTCGCGGAACGCGGCCATACCGTCCACCAGCAGCAGGATGCGTGGGGTGTCCGGTTTGCCGGCGAGCTCGCGGTACTCCGCCACCGTGCCGGCACGCACCTTCGCGAACTCCTTCGCGCGCTCGTCGATCAGCTCCCGCAGGGTGCGCAGCAGGCGGATCACCCGCTCCTCGTCGTCCCCGGAGATGATCGCCCCCACGTGCGGGAGCTCTTCGAGCATGGTCAGGCCTGAGGCGCCGAAGTCCAGGCCGTACACGTGCACCGGTCCACCGCGCACCGTGGAGGCGGCAGAGATCGCGATGGTGCGCAGCGTGGTGGATTTGCCGGAACCGCCGGTGCCGTAGATGGCCATGTTGCCGTCGCGGTCCGGGTAGTAGGAGATCGTGGGCTGCGCCTGGTCCTCCGGCACGTCCATCACGCCCAGCAGCAGCTCTTCGTCGGTGCGGCGAGTGGGCAGGCGCGAGAGGTCGTAGGCGTCCGCCAGCTCAGACAGCCACGGCTTGCGCGGGGCGGGCACGCCCGCACGCTCGGCGGCTGCCTTGACGGTGGCGACCACGCGCGACATGTCGTTGGGGCCGGGATCCTTGACCGCCTTGGTGGGTGGGGAGGGTATGTCCCACTGCTCACCGGTGCCGAAGTCCTTCTCGACGATGTCGATGCGCGCCCGCTCGGGCTCATCGGTGGTCCAGCCGCCCGCGTATCCGGTCTGGAAGGTGGCGATGCGGCCCGGGCCGGTCTTCGCGGCACCGCGGCCGGGGATCGACGGGTCGAAGTGCGCGGCCATCTTGTCGCCCAGGATGTCCTTGGAGTCCGCCTCATCGGCCATGCGCAGGGCGATGCGCAGGTTCGTGTTCGCGCGCAGATTGTCCTTGATGACGCCTGCCGGGCGCTGGGTCGCGAGGATCAGATGCAGTCCCAGGGAGCGGCCGCGGGCGGCCACGTCCACCACGCCGTCCACGAACTCGGGGATCTCCTTGGCGAGAGCTGCGAACTCGTCGACGATGATGATCAGGCTGGGCGGGGCCTCGGGGTCGCCGGTGCGCTCGAGGGACACCAGGTCCTTGGCCTTCTTCCGGTTCAGCAGATGCTCGCGGTAGTGCAGCTCGGCCCGCAGCGAGGTCAGCGCGCGGCGCACCAGGTGCTGGGACAGGTCGGTGACCAGACCCACCGTGTGCGGCAGATCCACCGCGTCGGCGAAAGCCGCACCACCTTTGTAGTCCACGAACAGGAAGGTCACGCGGTCCGGGCTGTGGGCGGTGGCCATGCCCAGCACCCAGGCCTGCAGGAACTCGGACTTACCGGCGCCGGTGGTGCCGCCCACCAGGGCGTGGGGACCGTTGGTGCGCAGATCCAGGTGGAAGGCGTCCTGGCCGTTGTGGCCGATGAGCCCGCGCAGGTTCGCGTCGTGCTTGCGTCGCTGCGGCTCCGAGCCGTCCCGCGGCGTCAGGGAGTTGTTCTCCTTCCACCGCTCGATGATGTGGTCGGGGTCCTCGGCCATCTGCATGCCGCCGAGCTTGAGATAGGAGATCGCCCGCGGCAGATCGGAATCGTCATCGACCGGCACGCCGGCATCCACCACCGGGGACAGGTGCCGGGCCACCCCAGCGGCGACGTCCACCGAGACGGTCTCCACCGTCACCGGGTAGAACCGCTCCCCCAGCCGCACGTGACCGGCGCTGGCGCCCTCCACGGACTCCTCCACCGAGACATAGGTGCGGCAGGCCGCGGGGAGGGCGGCCACGTTGGAGGCGCACCAGATCACGTGCACGCCCACGTCGGGGCCGCGCTCGGCCAGGCGTACCAGGCGGGCCCGGTCCACCGGCGCATCGTCCTCGATGATGACCACAAGGTTCGGGGTCACCGGCGCGGGTGGGACCTCGGGCTCGCTCGTGACGTCGGTGGTCATCGGGGTGCGCAGCTCGGGCGGGGCGTCCCCGGCGCGCTGTTCGATGAGCTCTTCGATGCGGGACAGCAGCGAGGTGCCGCGGCCGGGGGTATCGGCCAGGTGATCGCCCGGCAGCGGTGAATGGGGGCTGGAGGTGTGCGGCAGCCACTTGAGCCACTGCCACATATCGCGGCTGGATCGCGAGGTGATCGCGGCGAGCGCGACCTCCGCCGGGGAGTGCAGGGAGAAGAGCTGGGTGACGATGCCGCGGGCCACCCCGTCGGCCTCCTCCCCACCGCCGGCGATGCCGATGTTCCCGGCATACCGCAGCTCCGCGACCACCGGCACCCCGGCGATCATCTTGTACTCCTCATTCATGTCATCGAGCATGTCCCAGTACTTGGGGATCGCATCGTTCTCCCCGGGCATATCGATGCCCACCCGGGAGGGCGCGATCCCGAGCCCCAGGCGCACGGTCGCGAACGCATTGTGTTCGGGCCGATGGGTCCACAGCAGGCGCCCCAGACGGAAGGCGGCATCGACCGTATCCGCGGCCGAGGGCGTCTCCACCAGACGCACCGCCCGCTCAAGATCCTGCGCTGCGGTGACTCGGCGCTTGAGCGCCGCCAGGCCCTCCTCGAATTGTTTGATCTGCCGCTCCAGCTGCTTCTTCTGCTGGAACTTGCGGTTGAGGAACCCGGCGGTGGCCATCATCGGCATCATGAACACGAACATGAGCGAGAACGGGCTGCGCGTCATCGAGAACATGAATGCACCCATGAAGATGGGGGCGAACAGCATGAAGATCGGGAAGAACTGCGGCTGCGGCTCCTTGGGCGGGGTCGGTGCCTTCAGCGGCCGGTAAGGGAAGCGCGGCACCACGCGCGGGGAGCGGTTGAACTCCACCACCGGGGACGAGGGGGTGGTGCCGCCCAAGCGGTGCAGGGCGATGACCGAGAAGGTGGTCTGGCCGATGAGCACCGTGTCCGCAGGGCCGATGACCGCACGCTGGACCTGCTCACCGCCGATCACCACGCCGTTGGAGGAGTGCAGGTCCACGATCTCCACCGAGTCGCCGACGTTGATGCGGGCGTGGCGCTTGGACAGCATCGGGTCGGCGATGCGGATGTCCAGGTCCCCCTCGCGTCCGATCACGCTCGAGCCCGAGGGCAGCGGGAACTCACGTCCGGCCTCCGGGCCGGACAGCACGCGCAGCAGGGCCACCGCCGCGCCGCGGGATTCGCTGCGGGTGGCGTACTCGGTGGAGGAGCGGGCGATCGAGACGATGCTGCCGGAGCGCAGACCCGCCTGGATCAGGTCCTCCTCACGGTCCAGAGACCGCACGCCCTTCGCCCCGGGGCCGGCCCCGGGGTCCTGGACCTGCAGGGTCAGTCCCTCGGGTGGCTCCACCTCACTACGCAGCGGGTCGGCCAGGTACAGCGCATTGGCGACGTCGGCGACGGACGCCGTCGCGTCGGCCGTGACCTCGAGGTCCGTCAGGCGGTCCTCTGGCCGGCGCAGCGTGAGCTTGATGCGCATCGGTGCTCCTCCCCCAGGCGGGCTGCGGCCCGCCGGTCACCCTCAGTCGTCGTCGGCGTCCTGCGCCGCATCCAGCAGCGGCAGGTCCTCGGTGGTCACCAGGCGCGAGAACACCGAATGCTCCACCAGGCGGGCCCGCCGGTTGCTGGCGAGCTTCCCGGGGCCGCCGCGCAGGCCGCGCACTCCCAGGCGGTCCAGCTTGTCGCAGACGTTGTCGAGCTTGCGGTTGAACTTGGTCAGTGGCCAGCCCAGGCGCTTGGCGGCCTGAGCCGAGGTGGGCACAGAGCTGATCCCGGAGCCCTCGCGCACCAGCATCGGCTCGGCGAGTGCGAGGATCAGCAGCTTCTGGCTGGGGGTGAGCTGCACGGAGCCGACGGTGGTCTCCCCCACCGGATCATCGGGTCCGGCGATCCGCGCGAACTCCGGGGAGTCGGCATGCACGGCCAGATCGTAGGTGGTGGGTCCGGCGGTGAACACCACCTTGGTGACGTCGAAGACCAGGGGGATGCGGGCGCCGGGAGCGAGCCAGGCCTGCATCGATCCGGAGCCGTCGGTGATGGTCGCGGACAGCCGGGAGCCGATGTTCACCAGCCACCACATCGACTCCACCTGCACGATGCTGAGGAAACGCCGATGCAGGAAGGGGTTGTCCTCATCAATCGTCAGGTCCGCCTCGCGGCCGATGGTCAGCTCTTCGCCGTCCTCGACGCGATACCACTCGCCGCAGAAATCCACTGAGATCGTCGACGCCATCGTCACTCCTTCTCCTGGCCCGCGGGCTTAATCCCGGCGGGCGCTGCCACGTGCCCTGCGGCACCGTTCGACACACGGGGGGTCATCCGCGCTCCCCGTTCAGGCATGTCTTCACCTGGGCCCCGGCTGATCCGCTGGGGTTCACGGCCTGGATCTGCACGCAGGCCTTGGGCTGCTGCGGCGGAAGCTCCAGCACCCAGCTGTTACGGCCGTGCACCTCGTGAACCACGCCGTAACCGTCCTCGTAGTTCGGGGGCAGGTCCACCCACCCCACCAGGTACATGTCCTCCTGGGTCGCGTTGTCCGGATGTTCCCAGGTGACGAGCACGCGGCCCGTCGCTCGCCCGTCCTCGCCGGGGTCGAGCACGTCGAGCTCGACGTTCTGCACGGCGCCCGGCGGGTCCGCGGCGACCGGTGGCGTGGTGGAGACGACGGGTGCGGTCGTTGGATCAGGGGTGAAGACGTTGCGCACCATGAACACCGAACCGATGCCCAGCCCGATCACCAGCACCGCGGCCAGGGTCACGAAGGGCCAGGCGGGGGTGCGGGGCGTCTCCTCCTCCGGCTCCGGGCTGGGCGGAGGCAGGGGGGAGGCGGCCGAGATGCCGGGCGGCGGAGAACCGGCCGGACGCAGCATGGTCGACTCGGTGGTGTCTTCGCTGACCCCCGGACCGGCCGTCGAGGCCACGGGACCGGTGGCGCCGAGCGCCGGGGCAACCCCGGCGAAGGGATCGAGTTTGCGCTCCTTCTCTCCGCTGTCGGTGCCCGCGGAATCCGGGTCCACGGTGGAGACCTTCCGGATGCGCGTATGCGAATCCAGCTCATCGTCCTCGCCACCTGAGTCCGCGGCGGCACCGCGCTCATCGAGCACGTCCATCTGTGTAACCGGCAGGGAGAGCATGAGCTCCACCTGCTGCAGACCGCGGCCGAAGGCCAGCGCTGTGTCATAGCGGGCCGCGGGGTCCTTCGCCATCGCGATGGACAGCACCCGGTTCAGCTCCGCGGGCACATCCGGGCGGTCCAGGGGCCGCAGCGGCTCATCAGTGATCCGGGCGATCAGGTCGCTGGCGGTATTGCGACCGCCGCGGCTCTCGAACGGCGTCTGCCCGGCCAGCAGCGAGTACACGGTCGCGGCGAGGGAGAAGACATCGCTGCGCACATCCGCGCGGGGCTGATCGGCGAAGAACTCCGGCGGGGACCACGGGATGGACATGCCCTGGGAGTCCTCGACGTCATGTCCCTGGCCGGTGGCGATCGAGATCCCGAAGTCGGTGAGCGCCGGCCGGTTGTAGTCGGTGACCAGGATGTTCGCGGGTTTGATGTCCCGGTGCAGAATGCCGGCCCGGTGCGCCGTCTCGACCGCGCCGGCGATCTGGACTCCCACGCGCAGGGCTTCGGCGACCGTGATCCGTTCGCGGCGGAAGCGCTGCCCGTAATTGGGGCGCGAGCAGTACTCCATGACGATGTAGGGCCGGTGGTCATCGGAGACATCGGCCTGGTGGATCGTCACGATCGACGGGTGCGTGGACATCTGGGCCATGACGTTGGCCTCGCCGTCGAACTGGCGGCGCACCGTCTCATCGAGCACGTCGGACAGCAGGACCTTGATCGCGACCCGCCGCTGCGGCCGGAACTGGCGGTACAGGAAGACGTCCGCGAAGCCGCCCGAGCCCAGCAGCCGCTCATACTCATAGCCGGGCAACCGCGGTGGCGGTGACGGCGGTCTCGAGCTCATGACCTCTCCCCGAATCGCAGGCGGACATCGTCACCGAGGTCCAGGACATCCCCATCCTGCAGCACCCGTCCCTCACGGGGGCGCAGGCGGACGGGATCGTGACCGGGCCGATGCAGCGTGGTGCCGTTGGTGGTGCCCAGGTCTGTGGCCACCACGTGCCAGCCCTCCAGGCGCACCGCCACATGGGAGCGCGAGATGTCCTGCTGGGGGCTGGGGACGGTGATCAGCTGCGGCACGTCATCGCCGCTGACCCGCGAGGCGCGCGGGCGACGGCCGATGATCGCCGAGCGATCCAGCACAATGCTGTCCCCGCCCGAGATCTGGAGGGCTCCCAGAGGCGGGCGGGCCACGGTACGGGTGGGGCCGTCCAGCGGACCTGCGCACACACGGCACTGCGCCCGTTCAGGGGAGTTCGCGTGCCCGTTGCTGCACACGATGCCCGGCAGCATGACCGCGCTGGACGAGGAGCCCTGGGTGGGGCGAGCCCTGGATATCGGCCCAGCAGACCCAGCCGACCCCGCATGGGCAGGCGCGGGTGCTGGAGCGGCAGGGGCGGGTGCCGGGGCAGCAGGGGCTACCGGATGCGGAGCGCTCGCGTGGCGACCGTGGCCCGATGGCGCCTGTCCCCCTGGATACTGCGGGGCACCGCCAGGGTGCTGCGGGCCCTGCGGCTGCTGGGGCCCCTGCGGCTGCTGAGGTCCTTGCGGGTGCTGCGGGGCACTGCCGGGCTGCTGGGGCCCCTGCGGGTACTGGGGTCCTGGCTGACCGCTCATCGGGTGCTGAGCAGGGGCCTGCCGCGGCGGCATCTGACCCGGGCCCCCTCCCCGAGGACCGTAAGACGGAGAGGAGGGGCCGTACGGTGCGGTGGCGCCGTACGGCCCCGGAGCGCCGTACTGTCCGGGAGCACCGGGCTGCGCGGGCGGTGATGGAGATCCGGGCCAGCCGATCTGCCGCCCCGCAGCACCGGGATCCGCGGGGGCCTGCGGCGGATAGGACGCGCCGCCGGGATGTCCCATCGGGGCGCCGGGCGGTGCGACACCGGGCTGGGGAGCACCAGGCTGGGGCGCACTGTGTCCCCATCCGGGGTGGGGCGGGGAGCTCGGCATCTGCTCGGGCCGGACCGGGGCCGGGCGCGGTCCGGTGCGCGGTGCTGGCGGGCGCTGGGCCATCTGCACCTGTGGGTAGGCGGGGGCCGATGGCGGCGGGCTGCTGGCCCGACGCGCGGCGGTGCGCGCGACCTCCGGGGCCGCCCGCCCCACGCCCGGAACCCAGTCGATGAACTCCGGCGGCGGAGTGGGCTCCGGCGCGCTCACCTCCGGCTCCGCGTCCGCGCTCTCCTCAGCCTCAACCGGCTCTGAGCCCTCCGAGGCGCCCTTCACCTCCGACGACGACGCGGCTTCCTCATGGTCATCCTCATCCTCGTCGCCGGTGCGGCGCACCGCGGCATCCTCGATCCGGCGGAAAACCGTCTTGCCGAACAGATCGTCATAGGCACCGGAGTGCTCGAGGTCGCTGATGCTCGGGGTGGACCGGGAAGCGCGGGGCGTGGCCGCCACCGAGGCTGCGGCGGCAGGCGCCGGGCTCGGCTCGGGCGCGGATGCCGGAGCGGGCTCCGCCGTCTGCACGTTCTGAGGCGGCTGCTGGTCGTCGACCTCGTCATCGTCGATCGGGGCGACCTGCGTGGGCGGAGAGCTCAGCTCATCGTCCTCGTCCGGGGGCACCGGCGTGGGAATAGAGGCCGACGGCGCCGGACGCGGCACCGGGGCAGGCGCGGCGGCCGGTTCCTCAGCGGGCTCGGGCGCGGCGGCCGGTTCCTCAGCGGGCTCGGGCTCCTGCTCTGCTGCGGGCTCTGCGTCCTTATTGTCCTCAGCGTCCTTGCTGTCCTCCGAGTCCTTGTTGTCCTCCGTCGTGTCCTCAGCCGTGGTCTTGTCCTCAGCCGGGGCGGGAGTCTGCTCTGTCGGCTGCTCCTCGGCAGCGGGCTTCTCAGCCGCCGCATTGTCCTCAGCCGCAGCCTTGTCCTCAGCCGCCGCCTTGTCCTCGGTCGCCGCCTTGTCCTCGGTCGCGACTGGGGCCTGCTCCGTCGGCGGCTCCTTCTCTTCCTTCTCTTCCTTCTGCGCAGACGTGCTCTGCGCCGACGGTGCCGGGCTGCGGCGTTTGCGATCGAACAGGGAGGTGCTCACCAGACGGCGTCGGCCCGCAGAACGGCCGGATGTCGGTGGTGCAGCGCTCTTGTCCGCGTCCTGCTCGGTCTTCTCCGCCGCGGGGGCGGCAGCAGCGGCGGGTGCCGTGGGCTTCTCCGCAGCGGCCGGTGCTGCGGCCTGCTCGGGCGCTGCCGAAGCGGCGGGCTGTGCCGCCGGTTCCGCTGCGGCGGGCTGATCCGCTGCCTTCTCGGCGGGTTTCGCCGCAGCCCCACCGGAAGGTGCGGAGGAGGAGAACAGTCCGTCGAACATGTTCGGACCGGTGCGCTCGGGCTCCGGCTCGCGGGCCGCGGACCCGCCGCGTCCTCCGCGCAGAGAGGACGGCAGCTCGCCGGGCTTGCGCGTGGACATCTGCGGCTTGCGGATCGAGAGACTGCTCGCCGAGCTGGAGCTGGACGTCGTGGCGGGTTTCGGCGGTGGTTTCGGTGCGGCGGCCCGACGCTTCTTCGCCTCCGGGTCTTCGATCGAGCGGCCCATCTCCTCGACCTGCTCGGCGAGGGTCGCGCGCTCGGCGTCCTTCAGCTCGGCGGGATCCACGCACATGCGCACGAACCCCCGCACCGGGACCACCCCGGAATCCACCCGTGGTGCCCCCACCGGCTCCTCAGGCGGAAGATCACCGAAGGCTACGCGCTGCACCCCCTCCAGGGTGCGCTGCACGAAGGGCTCCTCCTCGGTTCCGGCGATCAGCTGAGCGCCCTCCGCCGTGTGCACCGCGATCGGGGTGCTGCCCTTGACGCCCACGGTCGCGGTGGTGCCGTCGTGCACACCGAAGAGCAGCGCGGTGAACTTCTCCACGCTCTCCATGTCGGTGGCCGTCAAGAGCTCCTCCAGGAAGCTCTCCGCCGAGATCTCACCGCCCAACAGGTTCCACGTCGCCTCCGTGACCTGTTTGCGCAGGCCCGGCACGAGCACCACCCAGGCATCGCCGCGGGTCACGAGCGTGGCCGGGCCCTGCCGGGTCCAGGTGCCGCGGCTCAGCAGCTGCGGCTCCGTGCTCTCCTGCGAGTCCTCGCTCATCGGTCGGTGTCACCACCGTCCTGCCCCAGTCCGCGCGGCAGCGTGTCCTCATTGACATCCACGTAGTCGTCCGACGGGGAGGTTGCGCCGTCGGAGGTGTTCTCGGTGTCGAGCTCGTGCCCCACCACCTCCACCGCTTCGACCAACACCACCGACACGTTGTCGTGCCCGCCGCCGTCCAGGGCCCGCTGCACCAGATCCTGGCAGATGGTGCGCACATCGGAGCGGCTGCGCAGCAGCGCCTCGATGCCCGCGTCGTCGACCTCCCCGGTCAGCCCGTCGGAGCACACCAGCATCCGGTCCCCGGGTTCGGCGGGGATCAGCCAGTAGTCCGGATCTGAATCCGGTCCCGCGCCAAGCGCCCGCGTGACCATGTGGCGGTAGGGATGCACGCGGGCCTGCTCCGGGGTTAGCTCGCCGCGGTCCATGAGCTCCTGCACCACCGAGTGATCCACGCTCACCTGCTCGAAGATCTCCCCGGACAGGCGGTACACGCGCGAGTCCCCGAGATTCATGACCACCCAGTACCCGACATCGTCCAGCACCATCGTGGCCACCACGGCGACGGTGGTGCCCGCCGAGAGGGGGGATCCGCCGCCCAGTTCGGCGATGCGCTCGGCGGCCGACACCAGCGCCGCCCCCAGCTGCTCGACGGTCACGTTCTCCTGGACGGTGAGCTTCTCGAACTCCTCCACCGCGATGGCGCTGGCGACCTCACCGGCGTTGTGGCCGCCCATCCCGTCGGCCACGAGATAGATCGGCGGAGACTCCAGCACGGAATCCTCATTGGTGGCGCGCACATGCCCCACGTGGGTGGCGGACGCAGAGATGGCCCGGATCGTGCCCTGCAGATCGGGGTCGGACAGTGAACGGTCGATCACGCGATCCGCTCCACTGACAGGCTGCGGTCACCGATCGTCACCCGCGCCCCCTGCGGCAGCACCGTCGGGGTGTCCGGGACGAGGGTCTCCCGCGAACCGTCCTCGCGCAGGATGGTCGACCCGTTGGTGGATCCCAGATCGGTGACGATCACATCCTCCCCGGTGCCGTCCACGCGCAGGTGCGTCTTGGAGACCGAACGGGTCTCATCCTTCAGGACGAACAGCGCGTCCTGCTCGGTGCCCGAGGGGTTGCGGCCGATCACCACCGGGCGATCGATCTCCCGCTCTTCGCCCTCATCCATGGTCAGGCGCAGCTTTTTCACATGCGGGAGCCGAGCCGGGCTGACGCGGGTCTGTTCGAGGTCCCCCAGATCCTCCTCCGGCACGGAGACCTGGGTGACCTCCTCCGGCTGGTTGTCCGACGCGTCCCAGGCATCGCTGGTCAGCTCACTGGGCTGGTTCACCTGCACCGGCTGCGGCGGCTCCGGGGCCGACGGCGCGGCCTGCGAAGCGGGCGCTTGCTCGGCCTGCTGGGCCCAGGACTGCTCACCCTGCGGGGCGGCGCCCTCCTCCGCCTGCTGGGCCCAGGACTGGCCCGCCGGGGGCGCCCAGGACTGCGCATCCTGGGGCGGGGCAGGCGCCGGGTCGGGCTGCGCGGGAGCCTCGGGCTGGTTCCACTGCTGCGCGGGCCCCGGGCCCCACTCCTGCGGGGCCGCGGGCTGGCTCCCCGAGCCCTGCGCTGCCGGCGGCGCAGCGGCATCCGGGGCGGGGGCGTCCCACTGCTGGGCGGGAGCCTCGGGCGCCCCCCAGGACGCGGCGGACGCCGAGCCGGCACCGGCCCACGGATCCTGGCTCGCAGGGACGGGTTCCACCGGCGGCGGCGCCCAGCCGCCATCGGCACCGCTCGCCGCGGGGGTCGACCACGAACCATCGGCCGACGGTTCCGGGCCGGAGCCCGTCGCGGGCGGAGCGTAGGGGCTCTGGGCAATGTCCTGTGCCCCGGCGCTGCCCCCCGCGACCGGCTGTGCGGCCGCATCCTGGCCACTCCATGCCGCTCCCGGCGTGGTCAGCAGATTGTCATGCGTCGACACGGCAACAGAGGACTCCCCCAGGTAGTGCTCGGCGGAGGCGCGCTCGAAGTCATCGGGGCGGGGCTGCAGGGGATTGCGACCATCCTTCACATCCACCACGGCGGAGTCGATGATGCGGTCGTGGAAACCGCGCAGATGCTTCTTCGGGTCCAGGAACACCGACAGGCCCATCAACGGCGGCAGCAGGCCATACAGCACCGAGCGACCCAGTGAGCGCAGGAAGCCGATGGAGCCGCCCTGGCTGGCGCGCGTGACCCGCAGGCCCAAAATCAGCTTGCCCAGGGAGAAGCCCTTGGCACCCACCAGCCACAGGATGAGGATGGTGTAGGCGGCCGGCAGCATCGTGCCCACGCCGATGAGGATCTGGGAGAGCAGCCCGGGTGATTCCGCCTTGAGGAACAGCACGATGCCGATGATCAGCGGGACGGTCACCAGGGTGCTGATGACCCCATCCACCGCCATGGCGAGGAAGCGCTTGAGGAACGAGCCGGGAGTGCACCCGTCCAGCGGCGGCTCCATCTGTCCGGAGGCACCGCCGGGCACGGCCTGGGAACCGGAGGCCGGGGCGGGCGCGGGAGAGCCGGGCCCGCTGGGGACACCGGGCTGCGCGGTCGCGCTCGCGGGATTCATCGGGGACTGCGTGGCCATCATCTGATCGTACTGGGAATCGGTGCGCAACGCGGTCGCCCCGGGGTTCTTCGGCTGCAGCGCATCGGACGTGATCAGCTGGATGCCCTCTTCCTCGGCCGGAGCCTGTTCGGGCTGGGCCCCCAGATCACGGCTACGGTGCCGCGGCGCCTGCGACCAGGCGCCCGGCGCATCGGTGGCCCGCCGCTCATAGGGGGAGGCCTGGTAGCGGGCTCCGCACTCGCCGCATATCACCGCGCCGTCGGCCAGCAGGGTTCCGCAGGTGCTGCAGTAGCGGGTCTGGCTCATCGGGACCGGCCTTTCCTCGAGGTGCGCCTCGTTCCGCCGCGGAACGAGGAGCGGCGAACGCGCATCGCCGCGGTGCGCCGCTGGGCCTTGGTGCGGGCCCGGCGGTTCGTGCGTTCGCGCTTGCGCTCCGACCGCCGCTCGGCCGCGCGACGCCGGAACGAGCGCAGTGAGAGGGCCGCCCGCAGTCGTCGATACCACGGCACAGCCGCGGACATGCTACGCCGGGCCGCCATGACATGCGTCCAGTACTCATCGACCACCCCGGGCGGGAGGTCATCGGGCCCGAACACCGCCCGATCCGCCCGTCCCGCAAGGGTCAACGCACCCATCGCTGGGATCTCGGCGTCCAGCAGCGCTGCCGTCTCCTGGCGTGTCAGGAGCGGATCGGGGCGCCGCCCCTGGTCGGCCATGAGATCCAGGATCTCCTGCCAGCCGCCGTCGATCCGGGCTGGCAGCAGGCCGCGCGTGCGCCGTCGGTGCCGACGCAGCGCCTTGGCGCTCAGCACACCGATCACGGCCAGCAGCATCAGCAGCAGTGGGATCGTTCCAAGGCCCACGTAGATCACCCACGTCGCCGGCCCCTCGGGCTCCGGCTCGGGTTCATCGGACTCCTCGCTCATGGCGCCCGGCGGCGGGCTGGGCGGCTCCGCAGGCGGCGGCGGGGGCTGCGCCACCTGCGGCAGCGGCTTCTCCACCTCTTTGGGCTTGGGCTGGGTGGGGTCATCGTCCTCATCGGGGGCCGGGTCGAAGCGCACCCAGCCGTGCCCCTCGAAGGCCACCTCCACCCAGGCGGTGACGTCATCGCCGGTGATCGCGACGGTGCCCTCGGACCCCTCGGGGACCTCGAAGCCCATGACGACGCGCGCGGGGATCCCCACCGAGCGGGCCATGACCGCGGTCAGCGCCGCGTACTGCTCCTCATCGCCGATGCGCCCCTCGGGCTGCGCGTCCGGCACGTCCTTGTCGAAACCGAACTCCTTCATCATCGCCAGCAGGCGGCTGGCCCCATGGCCGGACAGCGAGGCCGTCTCCTCATCGAGGCCATGCGAGTAGTAGGCGTCCTGCTTGATGGCCCGCGAGAGGTTCTGGAACTTCTCATAGTCCGACGGGGCATCGCCCACCCACTCCTCAGCGAAGGACGTGAGCTCGTCGAGGGGGGCGTTCTCCGGCATCGCGATATTCGCGAACTTCGCGCTGCGCTGCTCTTCGGCGGTCAGCTCGGTGTACGGCTCATAGGAGAGGTCATAGGTGTCGCCGGCGGCCACCCCCCGGGAGTTCACAGCAGTCTGCGAGGCCTGGTTGAGGTAGAGGTTCTCGGCGGTGACACCGATCCGATCCTGCGCCATGCCATCGATATCGATGCGGTTGGTGCGGGTGCCCAGCGTGGGCATCCACACGCCGCGGTACTCGCCGATCGTGACCGTGGAGACCTGGCTGGAGCCGCTGGGCTCGGCGAGGTCCACCCCGGGGGCGGTGCGCAGGAACACCCCGGAGGAGCTGCCGCGTTCGGTGGAGCTGGCGACGTTGTAGACCTGCAGGTCGTACTGGTCCATCGTGGCCAGACGGACCTTGTCTCCCCCGCTGACCCCGGTGATCGTGAACAGCTCGGCGTCGCGCTGATCCTTGAGGTAGCCGCGGAACTCGGACAGCGGCGAGACGTATTCGCGCGGGTCGAACGGCGGGTTGATGTGGTCTCGCGCCGCATAGCGGATCGTGCGCGGCGGCGGATCCAACAGCGGCGCCGCAGCCACCGCAGCGCCGACGGCGACCGCCATGATCAGCGTCCCCCCGATGACGCGACGCCGCAGCACCGGGTTCTTCCAGGAGCCGGGCCGGACGGTATCGGAGATGATCGTGGAGCGGGAACCAGCCAGGCGACCGCTCTCAAAGCGCCAGGTCAGCCAGGCAACCGAGATGACGGCATACAGCAGTCCACGCAGCACCGGCAGGTAGGCCTGGTCGGTTCCGAAGACGATGCTGACTCCCATGAGAGCCAGCGGGAACAGCCATGCCAGCACGTACAGGCGGCTGCGCATGACCGTGGTCATGCCCAGCAGGCTCAGCAGCAGCATGCTGATCCACACGGTGGCCATCACCGCTTGGGCGGTGCCCACCGGTGGCGCCACGGTGAGCACGGACTTCCACGTGGTCACCGGGGCCTTCACGAGCTCCCACAGCGACCCCAGGGTGGGCAGAATGCCCCATTTCGCCCGGGTGGGCGCCGCGAACATCGAGCCGAACAGGAAGTACACCACCAGCAGCAACGGGGTGATGCGCAGCGGGCCCCAGCGCCAGCGCGCCCCGATCAGCGCAATGAGGGTGCCCAGGGCCAGCGCCATCAGGCCGCTGATGAGGTACTGCAGGTCACCGTAGACGTGCTCGAAACCCAGCAGCGCGATGATGAACAGGGCCGAGAGCACGGTTACGTCTACCAGACGCCGCATGCTCGAGGTGCGGGAGAAGTAACTGGGCGGACGGCCCTTCTTGTCCACGCCGCTCATCGGCCCACCGCCCGTAGGGCCCGCGCGAGCGTTTCCAGCGAGCCCACCGTCACCACGTCCAGGCTGCCGATCGCCGAGCGCTTGACCTCAGCGTCCTCGACGCAGCGGATCGCCACCGCGAGCACGCCGAGCGGCAGCTGCGTGGCGGCGGCGTTCAGCTCCCGGGCGGTGGTGTGGGAACCGACCACCATCATCACGGCTGAGGCGTTGGGAGCGAGGTCCGCGGCCTTCTGCCCCAGCTCGTGGAAGGAGATCCGCTCACGCAGCGGGTCCACCACCGTGTAGTCATCCATCATCTGCCGGTAGGACAGCGTGTTCTGCCGAGCGTCGAACGTGAAGGGAGTCAGCTCCTTCTCCTCCCGGAACGTCTGGGCGGAGATCGAGGCGGCCGCGGCGACGGCCAGTTCGAACTCGTCCTCGCTCGCGTAGTGGTCGGCGAGGTTGTCCAGCGCCACCACCACATGGGAGCGGCGGGTCTCCTCGAACTGGCGGACCATGAGCTTGCCGGTGCGAGCGGTGGTGCGCCAGTGCACGTGCCGACGGTCATCGCCCGGGGTGTAGTCGCGCAGCGCATGGAAGGCGATATCGGAGCTGGACAGGTCCGATGACGGTGTGCCCTCGAGGTCCCGGAGGAATCCGCTCGCGGCCTCGTCCAGCCGGACGGTCCGTGGGTGAACGTACAGCTCCTGCGCCTTCGCCCACGTCACCTGGCGGCGCATGAGCGACAGCGGGTCATCGCGCACCGAGCGCACCGGGCCCACCACCAGCACGGCACGTTTGCGGGTGGGGACGGCGAACAGCTCCTCATGGGACTGCCCGGCGGGCAGGCGGGGCACCAGGAACTGTGCGGTCGCCTTGCCGACGGCCAGCTCGATGCGGGACGGCAGGATGCTGCGCTGGGTGGGGTTGGCCACCTCGACGCGGCCCACAGCCCGGCTGCCCACCACCACGCGATGGCTCTGCAGGTCCAGCGTCACCGCATACCGGGCTCGTCCCAGCACGAACAGCGCTGCGATGAGCAGGGGGACGGACAGGGCGAAGGCGATGACGTTCAGCTCGGTGATATGCAGGGTGAGCCCGATGATCCAGCAGGCGACCGTCACACCGAGCAGCGCCCAACCCAGTGGGGAGATGACATCGAGCACCGGGTGGATGCGCCGCATCCACAGCTCGACGATGGCATCCCGCCAGGCGGCAAGACCGCTGGGCGACGTCGCTGCGGCCGCGTCGTCCGCGGAGCCCTGGTCCGTGCGCTCCTGTGCCTGGGAGCCCGCGCGGCGTTTCGCCGTCCGGGCGCGCCGTGCTTCCGCCCGCGCCTGGGCCTTCGCGGCACGGCGCTGTTTTTTCGCGGCGGCCTTCGCGGCCTTGGCGTCGGCGGTATCGCTGGGGAGGGGGGAGGAGCTCATGCCGACTGCTGCCGCGCCTGCGGGGGCGCCACCTCGCTGAGGATCTTGGTCATGACGCTCTTGGCGGTGGTGCCGGCGAACTCCGCCTCCGGGTCGAGCACGAAGCGGTGCAGCCACACCGGCTCCACGAGCGCCTTCACATCGTCGGGGATGACGTAGTGGCGGCCGTTGATGGCGGCCCACACCTTCACGGCGCGCATCAGGGCGAGAGCACCGCGGATGGACACACCCACCCGCACCTCGGGCGCCAGGCGGGTCTCCTCCATCAAGCGCGAGACGTACTCCAGCACCGCCGGGTCCACGTGCACGGTGGAGGCCAGCTGCGTCATGTCGTTGACCGCCTGCAGGGAGATGCGCGGGGTCAGCTGCGCGCTGCGGTCGCGCATGGCGGAGCCCTGCAGGATCTGCACGCTCGAGTTGTGGTCCGGGTAGCCGATCGAGGTCTTCATGAGGAAACGGTCCAGCTGCGCTTCGGGCAGGCGGTAGGTGCCAGCCTGCTCGATCGGGTTCTGGGTGGCGATCACCATGAACGGGTTGCCGACCTCATGGGTGACGCCGTCCACGGTGACGCGGCCCTCCTCCATCACCTCGAGCATCGCGGACTGTGTCTTGGGCGAGGCGCGGTTGATCTCGTCGGCCAGCACCACATTGGCGAACACGGGGCCCTTGTGGAACTCGAAGGACTTCGTGTTCTGGTCGTAGATGGTCACGCCCGTGACGTCCGAGGGCAGCAGATCCGGCGTGAACTGGATGCGGGTGCTGGTGCCCTGCACTGTCGCGGCGATGGACCGGGCGAGCGAGGTCTTGCCGGTGCCGGGGGCGTCCTCCAGCAGCACGTGCCCCGGGGACAGCATGGCGGTCAGCACCAGGCGCACCACGCCGTTCTTGCCCAGCACCGCCTGGCCGACGCTCTGGACGAGCTTGTCGAAGGTGTCGGCGAACCAGCGGGCCTGCTCAGGAGTCATGCTCATGGATGCTGTCTGCTTTCGGGTCGAGAGATGTCAGGAGGTGGAATTGGGGGCGTCGAGACGTCGTGGTCACCCTGGCATGCGGATGTCCCCGACTGGCTTTTTGTTCACGCGGACGGTGACGGATTTGCCGGGATGACCGTAGTAGAAGCGGCCCAACGGTACATGGATCGTGCCGTTGCTGTCCGCGGTCATCTGGTGCGAGCCCCACGGATCGGACGTGGTGGGGTCGGTGAAGTCCACCGTCACCGTCTGCCCTGGCTTCAGACCGGTCACGGTGTAGCTGAACCATCGGCACAGCCCGGAATTGCAGCTCCCGTCGCCTGGGTTTCCGGGTTCTCCCTTCGGCGCCCAGTCGGATTTCGACACCTTCGGCGCCGGCGGCGTGTACGTCTTCGCCTTCTGCGTGGTCTTGACCGGTGAGCTGTACAGGTGCTCTTCGTTCTTGACTCCGTTCTTGACCCGGGCCTCGACCGTGATCGAGCCGCCCGAGGGGAGCGTCGCGGTATGGGTGTGCGAGGTCCCCGACGCCTTCTTCCATTCGCCGCCGTTCACTCGGTACTCGAGGGTTTTGGGGCCGACGCCGCCATCGGAACCGCTCGCGTTCATTGCGACCTCGACCGGGCAGGAGTTCGCGTCGGTGCAGGCGCTGTTCTTGCCGGAGATGTTCGGGGCGTCCGGTGCCGTGTACGGGATGACCGGCTGCGAGGCAGCGGAGGGACCGCTGACACCGCCGTCCTGATGGAAGCCGTTACGCGCTTCGACGGTGAAACGGTAAGAGGTGCCGTTGTGGAGCTCGCTGATGTTCACTCTGGTCTGGGAAGCGTCGACGGTCTTCTCGCCGCCATTCCACCGCACCACGTAGGACGTGACCTTCGTGCCATTGCCGTCGGCCGCTTTCCACGAGACGGTGGCGCGGCCGTTGGGGCCGGCCCCTTTGCCCTTGTCGGGCATGTCAGCGGTCACGCCGGTGGGCGGTGAGGGCTTCGCCCAGGGGGTCACGGCGTTGGAGGCGCCGGAGGCCGGTCCGGTGCCCACCGAGTTCACACCGCGCACGGTGAAGGTGTGCTCGGCGTCCCGGTCCAGGTCCTGGAAGGTTGCTGTGGTGCGCGACGCCTTCACGGTCTTCTTGGCCCCGGAGGAGGAGGTGACGATGTACTCCGTGATCGGTTCACCGTTCGCCTCCTTGTCCGTCATGCTCGACCAGGTCACAGTGATACCGCCGCCCACCGGGTTCTCCACCCGCTTCGCGCTGGGCGCCTCTCCGGGCGCAGCAGGTTTCCCGGCCGGATGCTCCGCCTGCGACCAGCCGGACCAGTCGGACGGCTCATCGGCGAGGTTGGCGGCCCGCACCCGGAAGCGGTAGTCCACCCCGTTGGTCAGCTCCGTCCACGTCAGAGACGTGGTGGACCCGTCCACCTCACGAGTCACCACCTCATTGGTGGCCGTGTTCTGCAGCTGCAGCTCGTATTTCTGGATCGCCGAACCGCGGTTGACCGGTGCGCTCCAGGAGACGGTCAGCTGCTTGTCCCCCCGCTCAGCCCGCGGCGCGTCCGGGGCCTCCGGCCGCACATCGGGTCGCGCCACGGCCGAGGGCGCGGACGGCTTGGAATCGCCGACCTCGTTGGTGGCCACCACCTGGAAGGTGTACTCGGTGTCATTGGACAGTCCCGTGATCCGGCACGAGGTGGAACTGCATTCCTGGGAGACTGCCGGTCCGCTCGCGGAGGTGACGGTGTAGCCCCTGATGGGCGCGCCGTTGTCCGCCCCGGGCTTGAAGTTCAGCTCCACGAACCCGTCGCCGACCTCACCGATGCGTGGCGCCGACGGCTCTTCCGGGAGTCCCCTCACCGTCACCCGGATCTCGCCGCTGACCTTGCGATCGGGGTCGCCGGTCTCGTCGATCACCTGGTACTGCGCCGTGAGGTAGCCGTGGAAGTCAGGCGCAGGCGTGATCGTCACCGAGTCCGCGTCGTAGTCGATCTGACCCTTTCCGGAGACCAGAGAGGCACCGGTGATGGTGCGTTCTCCGCCCGGGAAGGGGTTGGAGTCGTTCTCGAGCACCGACAGGGTCTTGGTGTCTCCGGCATCGATCGTCGCTTCATCCAGCCCGGTGGAGATCGTCGGCCGCTGGGAGCCGCCGACGGTGATCTGCACCGTCGCCTCGACCGGGTCGTTGGTGCCGTCGCTGACAGTCACCGGCACGGAGAGCACCGTGCCCTTGTGCGCGCTGGCGTCGGCGGTGGCGCGCAGCGTGGAGCCCTCCAGGCTGACCGTCACATCCGGATCCTGGCTGTACTCCCCCAGGGCGAAGGTGAGGTCATCGTCCTCAGGATCCGAGGCGCCGATGGCCAGATCCAGGGTGGAAGCAGCCCCGCCCTGCTCCACCTCGAGCATGGAGCCCTGGAAGGTGGGCGGCAGGTTCTCATCCTCGGAGCTGACTACCACGGGGATGGCGAGCGTCGCGACAGCGGCCGTCGCATCCCCCGGTACCCCGTCGGTCACCTCCACGGTGATGGTGTCCTCCCCGGTGAAGCCCTCCGCCGGGCGGTACACCAGCGTGGACTCATCCTTCACCAGCTCACCGCCGTCGTGGTGCTCAGCGGTGACGGTGTCCAGGTTCTCGATCCGTGCCGCCTGCGCACCGGGCCGCACCCGCACGTTGTCGGAGCTGGCGAGGTCCACCGTGGCTTCGCTGCCGGACTGCACCTGCAGCGGGTCCCCCACCCAGACGGGGGCCTGCTTCGCGGTCCCGGGCACCCAGATGTAGCCGGCGGACGTCAGCCCGTCAGGGTCCTCGATGACGTAGCGCAGGCGCTGCTGCTCCTCCTGCGGGACGATCCGGAAGGTGCCGTGCCCCTCTCCCTCGGTGACGCCCTCGGGAGCGCCCTCCAGGGTGACGGTGAGGTCATTGGTGCTGCCATCGGGATCGGAGTCGTTGGCGAGCACGTCGACCATCACGTGGTCCATGTCCGGGTCGAGCACATCGTCGACCGGCACGAAATCATCGCGCGCGATGGGATTGCGATCCGTCGCGTTCTCCGCGACCTTCACGGTGATGGACGCGGTGGAGGTCAGCTGACCGTCGCTCACGCCGTAGATCAGGGTGTGCGTGCCCGGCTCGGACGGAGAGACCACCGTGACGTAGCCATCCTCCGAGCCCTCAGCCGGTTCGAGGTACTCGATCTCCGTGAGCGGCTCGGTCATGGAACGCACGATCGAGAGGGGGTCGCCGTCGGGGTCGGTGTCATTGTCCAGCACCGGGATCTGGACCTCCCGGTCGGGCTTGACCTCGATGACGTCATCCACCGCGAAGGGCGGCTGATTCATTCCGTGCGGCTCGGCGATGCCCACCAGCACCTCCGCGGTGCCGATCGCGCCGTGGCGGTCCATCACCTGGTAGCGGAAGCGATCGGTGCCCACGGAGTCGGCGTACGGCCGGTACACGATCCACTCACCGGTCGCCGAGACCACCTCCCCGAGCGCAGGCATGGGGCTCGTGATACCGGTGAGCATCACCGAGTCGCCATCGGGGTCAATGCCGGTGGTGTCCACGGGGATGCGCACCTCGGTGCCGGCCACGGTGCGGGCGGTGAGGTTGTCCGGCTTAGGCGGCGCGTTCTCCGCGTCCCGCGGGATGATCGTGATGTGCACCTGAGCGGAGCCGTCACGGCCGGTCTCATCCACCACCTGATAGGTCAGCACCGCCTCGCCCTGCGCGTCATCGTCGGCCGTGAAGCGGACCATGTCCTGATTGGGCTCAGCATGACCGAGCTCTTCAGAGCGCGAGGTATCCGAGATCTGCCCGAGGTGGAGTTTCGCGCCCGTGGGTGAGGTGTCGTTGGCGAGCACGTCGATGTTCACCATGTCCCCCGCGCGCACGACGGCCCGATCCGGCACCGCCTCAGGGGTGGCGAACTGCGTGTCAGTGCTGGCGACCATCACCCGGATGGTGCCGGTGGCGCTGCCGATCGAGTTCGCGATCTCGTAGGTGACCGGTACCGGCTCCTCCCCCACCGTCGCCCCGGGCTCAGCGTCGATCCGCACCAGATGGTGGTTGATGATGGTGGCCTTGAGGCCACTGCCCTCCGGGACCGTGACCCGGTTGACGACGAGCACCCCACCGGTGGGATCCACATCATTCTGCAGGGGATCCACCAGGGTGTCCCCGCCGGTGGTGACGGTGTCCATGTCATCGACGGCCACCGGAGCGAGGTTCGCGGAGTCCGGTTCGACGACGTCCACGCGGATGAGCCCGAGCGAGGCCTGGCTCGATCCGGCGGCAGCGACCGTGTACTCGAGGTAGTGGGTGCCCGGGGAGGCAGCGGTGATATTCAGGGTGCCGGCCTCGAGCACCGCCTCCACCTCGAGATCCTCGGACTCGCTGACGCTCAGCAACTCAAGGGAGCCGCCATTGGGGTTCAGATCGTTGACCAGCGGCTTGATGGTCGTGGTGCGTCCGGCGACGATGCTCGCGTGATCGGCGGTGGTGATGGGGGCGAGGTCGCTGTCGGTCACTGATTCGACTTCGAGCACCCCCTCGCCGGTCGCCCCGTGCTCATCACGGAACGTGAGCTGGATCTGCTTGGTTCCCGGGGAGAGCCCCGCGTCATTGATCATGACCGTTCCATCGGTTCGGAAAGTCACGATGTCCTGCGGCTGGATGGTGGCGTTGGACAGGTAGAAGGCATCGCCGTCGGGATCCTCCCAGTACGGCAGGATGTTGAAGCTGACGGACTCCCCGGCGCGCACCTGCACCTTGGGCATCATCACCTCGGCGGGCTGCGGACCGGAGTTCTCGCCGTCGGCCCGTACCTCGAGGGTGACGCGCGCGGTGTCGGTGCCGCCGCGGCCATCGTCGGCCACATACTCGAAGCTCGCCTCCCCCGAAGCGTCCTCGTCCACGTCGATCTGCAGCTGGGTGCCGCCCTGAATCGGGGTGACGGTGCCGATGGATGGCTGCTCACCCTCGACCTCGACAGAGAGGATGTCACCATCGGGGTCGTGGTCGTTGCGCACCACCGGCAACACGACACTCTGGCCGGGGCGCACCCCGAAGGTGTCGTCGTTCGCCGCGGGGGGACGGTTCTCCTCATCGCGCTCGGCCGCCACGTTCGTGATCGTGGTGGTGAGGGTTTCCTTCTCCTTCTCCTCGTCCTGGCTGGTCTGGATCTCCTGTTCGATCAGCCAGTCATCGACCAGCTCCATGGAGTCCGCGATCTCCCAGGACAGTCCGAACTTCTGGTCGTTGAGGATCACGAGGTCGCGATTGACGCGCAGGACCAGATCGGCGTCGCTGCTGGCCTCCGGAATCGACTCAGACACCGGTTCATGCCCCTCGCAGGCGCGGACGTAGCGCAGCGAACCGCCCCAGGCGCCGTAGGCGCACCCGCCCACCTGGGCGGGCGGGGCAATGGTGGTGCCGGTGCCGCGCGCAGGAATCTGCTGGGCCTCACCGCCGGACAGAGGGATGCGGAACAGGGCGTCGGCGGTGGCGAGCACCACGTCCTGGGACGCGGGGCCGGGCTGCTGGATCTCAGCGTTCTCCAGCGACGCGACACCGTAATCGTTGAGCTGGTAGTCCTTGAGGTCCTCCCCCAAGCGCAGCATGTGGTTCTCGCGGTCCAGCACCACCGGCTGCTCACCGACCGTGGTGAGGTCGACGAGCTCCCCCTTGGTGGAGACGTTGCCGACGGTGAAGGTCTTGTCTGATTTCGTGTCGCGAGTGTTCTGTGCGCGCGGGAAGCGTTTGAGCTCGGAGCCGTCCAGGACGAAGACGGTGCCGGAGGTGCTCACGGCGATCGGCACCTCTGCGCCGTCCACGCCCTCCAGCACAGGCTCGACGGCCGAGGGGTTGAAGGCGGCTGCCTCGTCGGGGCTGAGGATCCAGACGCGGCCGTCCGGGGAGCTGATGGCCACGCGATCCCCGCCGAGCTTGATCTGCGAGCCGGGGGCGAGTTCGACGAGGCCGCCGCGGGTGACGGCGGCGGTGTTGATGGGGGTGAAGCCGCGCGGGCCGGTCTCGATGACGGTGTAGCCGGATTGCAGGATGTCCAGGTCCTGGCCGGAATGTGAGAGGCGCGCGTCGAGCTCCGCGGCGTCGACATTGACGCGGCCCATCAGGGCGCCACTGCCGTTGGTGACCCAGACGCCGCCGTTGGACACCTCGACCTCGGAGGAGGACAAACCGTCGTAGCGGAGCGCGAATCCGGTGAGGACCACGGCGATGACCGACAGGACGGCGACGGATACCGCGGTGACACGTCGACTGCGCCGACGTTTGGCGCGTGCATCGATCGCCATTGCCCTCCCCTTCGTCCCATGCTCGCTCGACAGCACCTGGCGCGCGACCTTGGCCCCCGGGTCAGCGATCCGACGGGCGGCCCTCAGCTGCTCCAGGCACGCTCAGCTGCGCTGTGGCTAGGGTACTCGGTCCCAAGTGCGCGAAAGCTGCGAGGAAGGTCACGAAGCGGCGACGCCCCAGTTCATGGATGAGGCGCTCCTGACCTGTTCATTCGGTGTTCACCGGCGGCGTTGCACGAGGGTCCGGGTGAAGGTGGTCAGGGCGTCGCGGACCGGGCCTGCCGGCAGCTCGGCGAGGATCTCGACGGCCTCAGTGGCGGTCCGCTGAGCGAGATCGCGAGTCTGCTCGAGGGCCGGATCCTGCCGCAGCAGCTCGACGAGCTCGTGCAGCGCAGCATCGTCGCTGAGGTCCTGGTCCAGGCGGTCCACGATGGCATGCGCCACAGGATCCTGCTGCTCTGCCGCGCGGCGCCGCACGAGCAGGGTCGGCATCGTTGGGACGCCTTCCCGCAGGTCGATACCGGGAGTTTTGCCGCTCGTGGCCGCATCGCTCTCGAGATCCAGCACATCGTCGGCGAGCTGGAAGGCGACGCCGACCTTCTCGCCATAGCGGCGCATGATGTCTGCAACGTCCTCACCGGCGCCGCCGACCAGTGCCCCCAGATGACCGGCAAGGGCCAGCAGCGACGCAGTCTTGTCCGAAAGGACCGAGATGTAGTGCTCGAACGGGTCATCGCCCTCGGCGGGACCGACGGTCTCGTGGAGCTGTCCCATGCACAGTCGTTCGAAGGTCGCCGAATGGAGGGCGACGGCCTGAGCTCCGATGCGGGCGCTCAGGGAGCTGGCGCGGGCGAAGAGGAAGTCGCCGGTGAGGATCGCGACGTTGTTGCCCCAGAGGGTGTGTGCGCTGTCGGCTCCCCGTCGAGTGGGCGCCGAGTCCATCACATCGTCGTGGTAGAGGCTCGCCAGATGTGTCAGTTCAACAAGGACGGCAGCATCCACGACAGCGGGAGCGCGCACATCCCCGAATGACGCGGCGAGCAGCACGAGCATGGGGCGAACCCGTTTGCCGCCGGCATCCATCAGGTGACGGGCGGTCCACTGCATCATGTCGTCGGAGGTTGATACCGCGGCCCTGAGCTCGTCCTCGATGACGCCGAGACGCTCGAGCACACGATCGGCGAGCTGTGCGTCGATGTCGGGGATGCCCGGCAGAGTGGACGACATGACACTCCTGGTGAAAAGAGATCCGGCGCAGCAGGCCGGTGCTGTACGGCACGATCCGCGTGGTGCGGTTCGCAACGGCATGCACCTCTCACGGAGGCGCGGCACGATCACCCATCCTACCGGGTGACACAGCAGGTGAGACCCTGCGGCATCACCCGCCCTGGATCACCGGCGCAGAATGAAAAAAGGGGTGGGGGGCGCGAACACCGCTCACGCGGGTTCTGCTGCCCTCCACCCCTTTTTCGGCGAAGATGTCCGGCGGCGACCTACTCTCCCACACCCTCCCGAGTGCAGTACCATCGGCGCGATCAAGCTTAGCTTCCGGGTTCGGAATGGAGCCGGGCGTTTCCTCGACACTATGACCGCCGTAACAC
>NZ_JALLAL010000030.1:0-39389 GCF_023062615.1 Brachybacterium sp. Marseille-Q7125
TTGCATGTGTTAAGCACGCCGCCAGCGTTCGTCCTGAGCCAGGATCAAACTCTCCATGAAAACATGAAAAACAATAAATCCCAGCAAAAACAGACAAACAACCAGCATTACTGCTGTTGTCCATCAATAATTGCCATACAAAATATGGCATCAACAAACAGACACGCTATTGAGATATCAAACAACACGCGCACTCGGAAACCCGAGCCGATCAGGCTCTTCGCTCCGGGGCAACCCCACAAGGCTAAGCCAGCCATTCACCGCAAGTCAAACCGATCCGATGTGATCCGAACCGCTTCCCAACTCACGCCCTAGAGAAGCCAGCCCCGAACCAGACCCATCGGAACCAACTCTGCGAGCCGCTCCGATGCCCCGGTTCAGCGGGGCACGAGGAAGAACATTACGGGAGGTGGGCGAGAGGGTCAAGCTGGAAGCCCTGGCCAGAGGGGTGATGCCCGCTACATCTCGGCGAGCCGGTCTCAGCCCTGCGCACTTCACCGCCGCCCAGCAGCTCCAACGCCACCCCGGGAACAACAGCACGCTAGGGGACACACCTGCAGCGCGCTGCCCACACCAGCGGGACTTCCCCCGCACCCGCGTCACCTCACCCGGGCCGTAGCGCCTACGAGCCCGCCTCTCAGCTCTCGAGCACGGAAGCGTCGGCCACGCGCCCGCGGTGGAGCGCGACGATCCCACCGGAGAGGTTGCGGTGCTCAACCTGCTCGAGCCCCACGTCGTGGAACCACTCGCTGAGCTCTTCCTGATCAGGCCAATCGAGGATGGACTCGGCCAGGTATTCGTACGGGCTGGCCTCGTCCGTCACGGCAGAGGCTGCGACAGGGATGGCCCGCAGCAGGTACCGCTCATAGAGGACCCGGAACGCGGACCAGGTGGGCCGGGAGAACTCGCACACCACGACCCGGCCGCCCGGGCGCACCACGCGCGTCATCTCGGCCAGGCCCCGACGGGGATCCTGCACATTGCGCAGCCCGAAGGAGATCACCGCGGCGTCGAAGGTGTCATCGGCGAAGGGCAGGCGCTGGGCGTCGGCCCCCACGAACGGCACCGGAGCACCCCGTCGGCGTCCCTCCCGCATCATGCCGAGCGAGAAATCCGCGGCCACCACCCGGGCGCCTGTCTCCGCGATCGCCGTGGCGGAGGTTCCGGTGCCACCTGCTAGATCGAGGACCGCATCGCCCTCGTGCAGGTCGAGTGCATCGACCATGCGGTCACGCCACATGCCCACCTGCCCCAGAGCGGCGATGTCGTTCATGAGGTCGTAGCGCCGCGCGACACCGTCGAACATCGAGGCGACATCGGTGGGCTGCTTGTCCAGCTGGGCACGGCTCATGCTCCGATCCTCGCACGGGTGAGCCAGGCGGTGGACCAGCCGCGCCGCGATGGCGCGGCGCTGGGATGATGGACCTGTCGCCACACCCGGCGGCTTTGCCGTGACGCAGGAGGAAATCCACGATGACCGATGCCCGCACTGCCCGCGCCGACGCGATCCGCGCTCTGCAGATCCCCGCCGAGCTGCTGCCCCGTGACGGCCGCTTCGGATCCGGTCCCTCGCGCGTGCGTGATGAGCAGCTGCAGGCGCTGACCTCTGCGGGCCGCTCAGTGCTGGGGACGAGCCATCGGCAGGCACCGGTCAAGCAGCAGGTGCGCCGGATCCGGGAGGGCCTTCAGGCACTGTTCGACCTGCCCGAGGGGTACGAGGTGGTGCTCAGCAACGGCGGGTCGACGGCGTTTTGGGACGTAGCCGCCCTGGGTCTTATCAAACAGCGCAGCCAGCACTTGGTGTGCGGGGAGTTCTCTGCGAAGTTCGCCGCCGAGGCCACGGCCGCCCCACATCTGGCGGACCCCATGGTGCTGCGCAGTGAGCCCGGCACGCGGCCCGCCCCGGAGGCGAGCACGGAGGTCGATTCCTTCGCCTGGCCACACAATGAGACGTCCACCGGGGTGATGCTTCCCGTGCAGCGCCCCGCGGGGGCACGTGATGACCAGCTGGTGCTGGTGGATGCCACCTCCGTCGCCGGCGCCGCGAAGGTGGACATCACGCAGACGGATGCCTACTACTTCGCGCCGCAGAAGGCCTTCGCCTCCGACGGCGGGCTGTGGATCGCGATCCTCTCCCCCGCGGCGCTTGAGCGGGCCGAGCGCCTGGATGCCGCGCAGGACCGGTGGATCCCCGAGTTCCTCTCCCTCACTGCGGCGATCACGAACTCCCGCAAGGATCAGACGCTGAACACCCCGGCGGTCGCCACGCTCGTACTGATGGCCGAGCAGATCCAGTGGATCCTGGACCAGGGCGGCCTGGCCTGGGCCGATGAGCGAACCCGCACCACCAGTTCGCTGCTGCAGGAGTGGGCGGGGCGCCGGGAGGAAATCACCCCGTTCGTGGCCGATCCTGCGGCGCGCTCCCAGGTGGTGACCACCCTGGATGTCGATGCGCAGATCGATGCCACCGCGATCACCGCGGTGCTGCGGGCGCACGGCGTGGTGGACGTGGAGCCGTACCGCAAGCTCGGCCGCAATCAGCTGCGGATCGCAACCTTCCCCGCGGTGCCTGAGGAGGATGTGCGCGCGCTCATCGCGGTGCTCGATCACGTGCTCGACGCGACGGCCTGAGCTGCTGCTCGTCGCGCCGCTCGAGCAGGGTGCGGGTCAGCACCGCGCTCGCGGCCTCGATGTTCTCCCGCTCGGCCGGGCTCGCCGCGGCGATGCGTTCGCGCAGCCAGGCGTTGCGCTCCTCGCGTCCGGCCAGCACGGCCTGCACTCCGTGGTCGGTGAGGGTCACCCACACCTGTCGGCCATCCTCGGGGTGGGGGCGGCGCACCAGCAGATCCATCTGCTCGAGCCGCACCAGCATGCGGGTGATCACCGGTGGGCTGACGCGTTCGAAGGCGGCGATCGCTCCGGGGGTGGAGCCGCCGCTGCGGTGGAGGTAGGCGAGCACCGAGAACTGCGAGGCGGAGATGTCCTGTGAGGCGGTGCGGGTGCGCAGGATCCGCGAGGACACCAACAGCAGGCGCTGCAGGTCCGCGGCCAGCTGGATCGCAAGCTGATCCTCGGCGCCGCGATCTTCGGCAGCAGGTTCCGCGGCGCCACGTCCCTCAGCGCCCCGTTCCGTGGCTCCAGGCTCCGCAGCCCGAGATACCTCGCTCTGCAGCTCTGGGCTCCGGGCCCCGCTGTGCTTCGCGCCGCCGTCGGTCACGTCAGCAGTCCCTCGATCGCCCCGCGCAGGAAGTACGCCACGAACAGCACGGCGATGAGGTACACCAGCCAGTGGATCTCCCGCGCCTTGCCGCGCACCAGGCGGATCAGCACGAACATCACGAAACCGGCGCCCATGCCCACCGTGATCGAGTACGCGAAGGGCATGAGGATGATGGTCAGGAACGCGGGCAGCGCCACCTCGACGTCGGTGAAATCCAGCTCGGTGATCTGGGTCATCATGAGGAAGCCGACCATCACCAGCGCCGGGGTCGCCGCTTCGTAGGGCACCAGCGCCACCAGCGGGGACAGGAACGTCGTGAGGAGGAACAGCACGCCCACGACGATCGCTGCCAGGCCCGTGCGCGCCCCTTCGGCCACACCTGAGGCGGATTCGACGAAGCTCGTGTTGGAGGAGACGCCGCCGACGCCGCCACCGATCGCCGCGACGGAGTCGACGATGAGGATGCGCTGGGAGTGCGGGATATCCCCGTCGGCCGTGATCAGCCCACCGCCGGAGGCGACGCCGACCATCGTGCCCATGGTGTCGAAGAAGTCCGCCAGCAGCAGGGAAAAGACGATGACGCTCGCGCCGATCACCCCGGCCGCGGTGATACCTCCCCACGGGTCGACGGTGAACAGGGTCGCGAAATCGGGGATCTGGATGGGGAATTCGCTGACGGTGGGCACGTTCATGGCCCAGCCGCCGGGGTTCCCCGGGTCATCGGGCGTGGCGGGGGCATGGGCGCCGAGCCCCATGAACCGCTCGATGAGGATCGCCAGGACGGTGGCGGTGACGATGGAGATGAGGATGGCGCCGGGCACCTTGCGCACCCACAGCACGAGCATCAGCAGCAGACCGGTGACGAACACGAAGGTGGGCCAGCCGGTGAGGGATCCGTCATTGCCCAGCTGCACGGGGGTGGCCCCGGCGGCGGTGACGAAGCGAGCGTTGTACAGGCCCAAAAACGCGATGAACAGCCCGATGCCCACGCCGATTGCGGTCTTCAGGAACGGCGGGACGGCATCGAACACGGCCTTGCGGAAGCCGGAGAGGACCAGCAGGAGGATCACCACACCCTCGAGCACCACCAGGCCCATCGCCCCGCCCCAGGTCATGCCCGGCAACGGGACCACGGAATAGGCGAGGTAGGCGTTCAGGCCCAGGCCCGCCGCGAGCGCCAGCGGGAACTTCGCCCAGGCGCCCATCAGGATGCTCAGAACTCCGGCGATCAGCGCGGTGCCGGCGGCGACGGCGGGCAGGTTCGGCTCGGCGCCGCCGCCCAGGTATTGGCCGGTGGAATCCGGGACGGTGCCGATGATCAGCGGGTTCAGCACCACGATGTAGCACATCGAGAAGAACGTGACCAGGCCGCCGCGGATCTCACGGGCCAGGGTGGAGCCCCGCTCGGTGATCAGGAAGTAGCGGTCCAGCGCGGAGGGTTCGGCCGTCCGGGCGGCCGACGGGGAGGAGGAGGGGTCTGACTGCTGCATGGCCGAATCGTATCGACGATCCCCCGCGCCCCTCCTCCGCGCCCGGTCAGCGAGCAGCGGTGGAGGACTGCTCTGTCTCGAGAGTGTGCAGGTGGCGGTAGTAGTCGGCGAGCTCCAGGCGGGAGGCGGCGGCTTCGTCGATGACGACGACCACATCGGGGTGCATCTGCAGCATGGTCGCGGGCCAGCGGGCGCTCACCGCCCCCTCGACCATCTGGGCGATGGCCTCTGCCTTGTGCTCACCGCTTGCGGTCAGCACGATGCGGCGGGATTCGAGGATGGTGCCCACGCCCTGGCTGATGGCGCGCACAGGAACCTCATCGGCGGAGGTGAAGTAGCGGGAGTTGTCGGAGATGGTCTGTGGGGTCAGCCCCACCACCCGGGTGCGGGAGACCAGGGAGCTGCCGGGCTCATTGAAGCCGATGTGCCCGTTGGAGCCGATGCCGAGGATCTGCACGTCCACTCCCCCAGCCTGCTGGATGGCCTGGTCGTAGCGCACCGCTTCGGCCGCCGGATCAGCCGCAGCGCCGTCGGGGGAATGCACCTGTGCGGAATCCAGGTCGATGTGGTCCACGAAGTTCTCGCGGATGAAGCGGTGGTAGCTCTGCTCGTGATCGGCGGGCAGGCCAATGTATTCATCGAGCAGGTAGGCGCGGCTGCGGGCGAAGCTGAGGCCCTCCTCGCGGTGCCGACGGATCAGCTCGGCATAGGTCGGGACCGGGGAGGAGCCGGTCGCCAGGCCCAGGGTGGCGCCCTGGTCACCGGCGTCGCGCACAGCGCGTTCGAAGAGGTCGGCGACCACGCGGGCGCCGGCATCGGCGTCGGGGACGATATGGATCTGCATCGGGCTGCTCCCATCCGGGCACCGCGCCGACCCATCGGCCCCACGGTGCTCAATCATGCTCGTTCGGTGACGTCACCGAGCATACTTGCCGACGACGCACCGCCCGCGTCGCTGGTCCCGCGAGCACCGACGTCGCGCACGATCCACAGCACCGGGACCGACGACGGGGCGCCGCCGCGCTCGCTGCGCGACGGCGCCCCGTCAGTTCCCGGCGCGGCGAACCGCACCCGCGAGGCTCAGCCCCGGATCACTTCTTCTTCCCGGTGTTCGCGGCGTACTCGAAGGCCGCTCGCGGGGTCTCCACCTCCGGGATGCCGATGATGTCGCGGCGGGAGATGAGGTTGGTGGCCCAGCCGGCGATAACCGAGGCCTTCCGCCCCAGGGTGGGCATCGCGTAGACGTGGTACGCGCGGGCCATGGCCCAGGCCGGCAGGCCGCGCACATCGATCTTCTTGTCGCCCAGCGACACCAGAGCCACGCCCTTGTACATGCCCAGCGTCGCCATGACGCCGAGGTTCTTGTGGTAGTAGTCCACCAGCGGGCGGCCCTGCACGGAGCGGGCGATGTTGTCCGCCAGACGCTTGGCCTGACGCACCGCATGCTGGGCGTTGGGCGGGCAGAACTTGCCCTCGCCGGAGGCGAGATCCGGCACCGCGGCGCAGTCGCCGGCGGTGAAGACGTCGTCCAGGGGACCCTCGGCTCCGTTGACGCGCAGATCCGCGAGGGCCTGCACCTTGCCCATGAGCGGGCCGCGCTCGGTGACGACCGGCAGGTCCGAGAAGTCCGGATCGGAGAGCACCGGGTGGGGCTTGACGCCCGCGTTCCACACCAGCAGATCGGACTCGAACTCGTCGCCGTCGCTGGTCTTGATCACGCCGTCCTCAGCGGAGTTGAGGAAGGTCTCGAGCTTGACCTCGATGCCGCGCTCGCGCAGCTGGGCCAGCACGTAGGCGCGCTGCTCCTCGCTGAGCTCGGGGAAGATGAACGGCGCACCGTCGACGAGCACGAAGCGGATGTCGGAGGCATGCAGGTCCGGGTAGTAGCGCAGCGCGTCACGGACCATGTCCTCGGCCTCCGCCACAGCCTCGCCGCCGGCGAAGCCACCGCCGATGAAGGTGAAGGTGAGCAGGCGCTTGCGAGCCTTGGGGTCGCGGGTGGTCGCGGCCTCGGCGAGGTTGGCGAGGATGCGGTCGCGCACCGCGGTCGCCTCCTCGATCTGCTTGAAGCCGATGGCGTTCTCCGCCAGGCCCGGGATGGGCAGCAGGCGCGGCACGGCGCCCATGGCCACCACGAGATAGTCGTAGGTGATCTCGAGCTGCTCGTCATCCTCCGCGGTGACCACCACGGTGGAGTCCTGGGTGGAGATGCGGGTGACGGAGCCGGTGACGACCTTGGTGCCGGTGAGGATCTTGCGCAGCGGCGCGAGGACGTCGCGCGGGTGGATGCTGCCGGCGCCGACCTCGGGCAGGAACGGCTGGTAGGTCATGTAGGGGCGCGGGTCGACGACCGTGATCGCCACCTCCGCACCGAGGGTCTTACGCAGCTCGGACGCGGTCGTCAGACCGACGGAACCGCCTCCGAGGATGAGGACGTGGGGCTTGCCGCCGAAGTTGTTGGTCATAGGGCAAGAGTATGGCCGTCTGCCGGTCGGATCCAAAAACCCTCCAGGTGGCGGGATCCGGGTGAGAGCTGGGGCCGACGCTCAGCCGCGCCGCTCCAGCAGGTCCAGGGCGATGCCGTCGAGGATGTCGTGCTCGCTCGTGCGGACCGTGGTGATCGATGTCGCGGCGGCCACGCGGTCGATCACCTGCGACCAGATCAGCGCGCCGGCGCCGATGACGTCGATGCGCCCGGGGTGGATCAGGCGGTGGCGCGAGCGTTCCGCGCGGGTGGCGCCCAGCAGGCGATCGCACTGCTCGCGCATCTGCGCGGTCGTGATCTCCGCGCCGTGCGTGATGTCCGGCTGGTACTCCTCCAGACCGAGCGCGACGGCGGTGACGGTGGTGACGGTTCCGGCCACGCCCACCAGGGCGACGGTGCGCTCGAACGGGATGTCCTGCTCCGCGCGGTCCAGGGCCTGCGCAATGTCCGCCTGCGCCGCGGTGATCTGCTGCAGGCTCGGCGGGTCGTCGGCGAGATGACGCTCGGTCAGGCGCACCGAGCCGATGTCCAGGCTGATCGCATGGCTGGGGGTCTGCTCGCCGAGCACGAGCTCGGTGGAGCCGCCGCCGATGTCCACCACCAGGCGCGGCCCCGCGGGCAGTCCCTCGAGGGTGGAAACTGCCCCGCGGAAGGACAGCTCCGCCTCTTCGGGACCGGAGATCACTTCGGGGCGCACTCCGAGGATCTGCTCGATGCCCTCGATGAACACCTCGCGGTTGGCAGCATCACGCGTGGCGGAGGTGGCGGCGAAGCGGATGTCCTCAACCTCCACGCCGTGGTGCTCGATCAGGCGCGCGTAGCGGCGGGCCGCATCCAGGGTGCGCTCGACCGCGACGGGGTCGAAACGTCCGGTGCGGTCCACTCCGAGTCCCAGGCGCACCATCTCCAGGTGGCGCTCGAGGTCCACGGGGGCGGCGGTGGGGTCATCCCGCCGCGCGATCAGCAGGCGAATGGAGTTGGTGCCGCAGTCGATCGCGGCGACGGGGGCGCTGCTCATCGGGCGGACTCCGAGGCGTCCTCGGGCTGCAGGGCGGCCTGTGCCTGCTCAGAGGGCGAGGCCTCACAGCGGCAGCCGAGCTCACCGCCGGTGATGAGCTCGAGGACCTCATCGCCGATGGGGTTCACCCCAGGCCCCTCGGCGAGAGACTGCGCGGCCAGGGCATGCAGGCATTTCACCCGCGTGGGCATTCCCCCGGCGCTGACCTCGGCGACCTCCTCGGCCTCGCCGATCTCGGCGCGGCGCGCGAGGTACCGCTCATGGGCGCGGCGGTAGCGCTCCCCCAGCTGCTCGTCGGTGGCCACGCGCTCGCTGAGCTCGGCCATCATCCCGGTGGCCTCGAGCCGGGAGAGCTCGAGGGTGAGCCAGGGCAGGGTCAGGTAGAAGGAGGTGGGGAACGGGGTGCCGTCCTCGAGCCGCGGCGCCGTGCGCACCACGGCGGGGCGACCGCAGCCGCAGCGGGCGGCGATCGAGACCACGCCGCGCATGTCACGTCCCAGCTGCTCGCGCATTACGGCGAGGTCCTCGCTGCTGGCCGGGCTCTCCTGAGGCAGGGGCTCGCACGGCTGGGCGGGGCTGCTCATCGCTCCTCCTCGTCGGTTGATTCGGGCTCGTCGGGGATGTCCTGTGGGGTCAGGCGGCTGGATCCCTCGACGCTCTCCCACAGCAGGGTGAACCACTCCGCATCAGCGCGCTGTTCCTCGGCCTGCTGGGCGGCGGTCAGCGGGACGTCCCGGCCCGAGGTGTCGGTCAGCCGGTACTGGGTCTCGCCCGGCATCGCGAACAGCAGACGCTCCCGGGCGCGGGCCGCGACATAGGCGGGATCCTCCCAGCGCGCCACCTGGGCGCGCAGATCCTCAACCTCCCGCTCCTTGGCCGCTACCTCGGCCTCCAGCTCGGACAGCTGCTGGCGCTGGGTGACATAGGAGTTGACCGTGGGGACCAGTGCCGCGAGCGCCACGACCACAAGGGCGACGAGCGCCAGGGTGCGCCGTGTGATGGTGATCCCCGGCGCCTCCTGCTCGGGACCGCGGGGGCTGGTGCGGGCCGGTCGCGCGGCCGCGGCAGGTCCGCGCCGCCGGGCGCTCGTGGAGGGACGCGACCGTGCTCCGCTGCGCGTCGAGCCGCTGCGGGAGGTGCTGCCCGCGCGCGAGGTGCCGCTGGGGGTGCTGCCGGTGCGGGGGGCGAAGCGCCGCTGCCCGGACGCACCGACCGGGCGCCTGGCAGGTCGCGGGGCGCCCGGTCGTCTGCTGCTCATGCGGGAAGGATACGACCTCCCGCTGGGCGCATCAGAGTGCGAAACGCGGGAAGGCGGAGGCGCCCGCGTAGACCGCGGCGTCGCCCAGCTCCTCCTCGATGCGGATCAGCTGGTTGTACTTCGCCACGCGCTCGCCGCGGGCGGGGGCACCGGACTTGATCTGGCCGCAGTTGGTGGCGACCGCGAGGTCCGCGATGGTGGTGTCCTCGGTCTCGCCGGAGCGGTGGGACATCATCGAGCGGAAACCGTTGCGGTGCGCGAGGTCCACGGCGTCCAGCGTCTCGGACAGCGAGCCGATCTGGTTGACCTTCACCAGCAGGGCGTTGGCGGCCTTCTCGGCGATGCCGCGGCCCAGGCGCTCGGGGTTGGTGACGAAGAGGTCATCGCCGACCAGCTGGACCTTCTCGCCCAGCTGCGCCTGCATGGTCTTCCAGCCCTCCCAGTCCTCCTCGTCCAGCGGATCCTCGATGGACACCAGCGGGTAGTCGGCGACCAGGCCGGCGTAGTACTCGACCATCTCGGCGGCGGTCTTCTTCTCGCCCTCGAAGGTGTAGGCGCCGTCCTCGTAGAACTCGGAGGCGGCGACGTCCAGGGCGAGGGCCACGTCCTTGCCGGGCTCGAAGCCGGCCTTGCGGATCGCCTCGACGATGAGGTCCAGCGCCTCGCGGTTGGACTCGAGGTTCGGGGCGAACCCACCCTCATCGCCCAGGCCGGTGGCCAGGCCCCGGTCCTTCAGCACGGCCTTCAGGGCGTGGTACACCTCGGCGCCCATGCGGGTGGCCTCGGCGAAGGTGTCCACGCCGATGGGGGCGATCATGAACTCCTGGATGTCCACGTTGGAGTCCGCGTGGGAGCCGCCGTTGAGGATGTTCATCATCGGCACGGGCAGGATGTGCGCGTTGGGGCCGCCGACGTACTGGTACAGCGGCACGCCCGCGGAGTCCGCGGCGGCGCGGGCCACGGCGAGGGACACGCCGAGGATGGCGTTGGCGCCCAGGGAGCCCTTGTTCTTGGTGCCGTCGAGCTCGATCATCAGCTGGTCGATGGCGCGCTGTTCCTGGACGTCCATGCCCAGGATCTTGGGCTGGATGTCGGCGATCACGGCGGAGACGGCATCCAGCACGCCCTTGCCGAGGTAGCGCTCCTTGTCACCGTCACGGCGCTCGACGGCCTCGAACTGGCCGGTGGACGCACCCGAGGGCACGGCGGCGCGGGCGAAGATCCCATCATCGAGCAGGATCTCGACCTCGACGGTGGGGTTGCCGCGGGAATCGAGAATCTCGCGGGCGTGAACGGCATCGATCGAAGCTGCCATGGGCTGTTCCTTCCTTCGGTGTGAAGTTCCGTCACGGCCGGTCGGCGCTGACCGTCCACCCGCCAGTCTAGGGGGTGCGGCTGCGCGGATCGGCTGCGTCGGTCCCGGGGTGCGCGGCGAGCTGGGAGCGGGTGCGGCGCAGCAGGGTGCGCAGCGCGGCTTCCGGATCCACATCGCGGGCCTCGGCGGCGACCACGAGGTCCAGCAGGGCTCGGGCGATGTCCGCCCCGGCATCGGGTTCTTGAGCCGCGGTCTGCTCGGCGACGGCATCGGCGGCAGCGAGCAGCTCGGTCAGCCCGTCGGCGCTGCGGGAGCGGTGCACGGTCTTCGCGGCGGTCTGCAGGGCGGGCAGCTGCGCGGGGATGCCCGCGAACCAGGCAGCGCCACCCTCCGCTGCTGCGCCGACGGGCTTCTCCGCGGCTTTGACCGCGTGCCATTGGGCGATGATCTGCTCAACGTCCTCGCGGTTCTCGAGCGCCTGCTCGGTGTGCTCCCCGAACACATGGGGGTTGCGCCGTTCCATCTTGGCGACGAAGGCCCGCGCGACGTCATCCACATCCCAGGCCGGGTCCTCATCCTGACCCACCCGGGCATGGAAGAGGATCTGGAACAGCAGATCTCCGAGTTCATCGGGCAGGGCACGCGGGCCGTGAGAGGCGGGGTCCTCGATCACCTCGAGCACTTCGTGGGTCTCCTCGAGCAGGTACCGCGCAAGCGAGAGGTGAGTCTGCCGATGGGTCCAGGCATCCCCGTGCTCCCCGGCGAGCGCATCCATCACCTCCACGGCACGCAGCAGCTGGGCGCCGCGCGGCGCAGGCTCGGGCGCGGTGCCGGTCTCGGGCGCGGTGCCGGTCTCGGGCGCGGTGTCGTGGTCGGGTCGGGGAGCGTTCATCTCATCCACGCCTCGACTCTATGCGCCCCGCGGCGGGCTCTCCGTTCTATGCGCCGCGCGGCGGGCTCTCCGTCTCCCGCGGCGCCGTGATCTGCTCGGCGGCCGCGGGGACCAGGGTGCGCAGGATGCCGCGGGCCCAGTCCAGCAGGGCGTGGTCGCGCAACTCGGTGCCGCCGAATCGGGCGGTCATCGGCCGGGGCACCAGCACCTGGCGCAGCGCCGGTTTGATGACGGTGCCGGGGTGCAGGCGCTTCATCCGCATCGCCACCGAGTCCGCGGGCTCCAGGTGCGCGAAGCGGATCATCTTGCCCTGCGCCTGGACCTCATCCACACCGGCGGCGCGGGCGTCGATCCTGAAGCGCGCCACATCCAGCAGCACCTCCACGGGGGCAGGGATCTCGCCGTAGCGGTCGGTGAGCTCGGCGCGGATCTGCTCAATCTCCCCGATCTCACGCACCGCCGAGAGCTTGGAGTAGGCCTCCAGGCGCAGGCGCTCGGAGCCGATGTAGTCGTGCGGGATGTGGGCATCCAGCGGCAGCTCCACCCGGATCTCCTTCTCCGGGGCGGGTGCGTCGCCGCGGAAGGCCGCAACGGCCTCCCCCACCATGCGCACGTACAGGTCGAAGCCCACCCCGGCGATGTGCCCGGATTGCTCACCGCCCAGCAGGTTCCCGGCCCCGCGGATCTCGAGGTCCTTCATCGCCACCTGCATGCCGGCCCCCAGGTCTGTGTTGGTGGCAAGCGTGGTCAGGCGGTCGTGCGCGGTCTCGGTGAGGGGCTTGGACCCGTCGTACAGGAAGTAGGCGTAGGCGCGTTCGCTCGAACGGCCCACGCGGCCGCGCAGCTGGTGCAGCTGGGACAGCCCGAACTTATCGGCGTTCTCCACGATGAGGGTGTTCGCGTTGGCGATGTCCAGCCCGGTCTCCACGATCGTGGTGCACACCAGGACGTCGAAGTCCCGTTCCCAGAAGTCGACGATGACCCGCTCGAGCTGGGCCTCGTTCATCTTCCCGTGGGCGACGGCGATGCGCGCGTCGGGCACCAGCTCGCGCAGGTGCGCGGCCACCCGGTCGATGTCCTCCACCCGGTTGTGGATGTAGAACACCTGGCCCTCGCGCAGCAGCTCACGGCGGATCGCGGCGGTGACCTGCTTATCGTCCTGCGCCCCGACGTAGGTGAGCACCGGATGGCGCTCCTCCGGCGGGGTGGCGAGGATCGACATCTCCCGGATGCCGGTGACCGCCATCTCGAGGGTGCGCGGGATGGGGGTGGCGGACATCGAGAGCACATCCACGTTCGTGCGCAGCGCCTTGAGGGTCTCCTTGTGCTCGACGCCGAAGCGCTGCTCCTCGTCGATGATCAGCAGCCCCAGCTCCTTGAAGCGCACGGTGCCGGTCAGCAGCCGGTGGGTGCCGATCACCACATCCACGGTGCCCTCGCGCAGGCCGTCGATGATCTGCTCGGACTCCGCTGCCGTCTGGAAGCGGGAGAGCCCGCGCACGGTGACGGGGAAACCGGCGTAGCGCTCGGTGAAGGTCTCCAGGTGCTGCTGGGCCAGCAGCGTGGTGGGGGCGAGGACGGCGACCTGCTTGCCGTCCTGCACGGCTTTGAAGGCGGCGCGCACGGCGATCTCCGTCTTGCCGTAGCCGACGTCCCCGAGGATCAGCCGGTCCATCGGGACGGGCTTTTCCATATCGGCCTTGACGTCGTCGATCGTCGAGAGCTGATCGGGCGTCTCGACGAACTCGAAGGCATCCTCAAGCTCCCGCTGCCACGGGGTGTCAGGGCCGAAGGCGTGACCGGGGGCGGACTGCCGGGCGGAGTACAGGCGCACCAGCTCATCGGCGATCTCGCGGATCGCCTTGCGGGCGCGGGATTTGGTCTTGGCCCAGTCGGCGCCGCCCATCCGGTTGACGCTGGGCTCCTCGCCGCCGACGTACTTGGTGACCTGGTCCAGCTGGTCGGAGGGCACATACAGCCGGTCCCCCGGCTGGCCCTTCTTCGAGGCGGCGTACTCGATGACCAGGTATTCGCGGGTAGTGCGCTTCGCGCCGGCGCCGACGGTGCGGCTGGTCATCTCCACGAAGCGGCCCACGCCGTGGTGGGCGTGGACGACGAAGTCCCCGGGACGCAGCTGCAGGGGGTCCACGACATTGCGACGCCGCGAGGGCATCTTGCGCTCCTCGCCGCGGCGCGCCCCGGACTTGCCGGTGAGGTCCCGTTCGCTGGCGAGGATCAGCCGCTGGTCCTCCAGCACGAGTCCTTCGGGGAAGGGGCCGACGGTGACGACAGCCTCGCCCGGGACGATAGGCCCCTCCAGGGCGGGGGCGAACACGGCCGGCAGGCCCTCGCCGCGCAGATTGTCAGCGGCATGGCGGGCACCGCCGGGGCCCACCATGGTGGCCACGACGCTCCAGCCCTCGGCCCGGCGGCGCTCGAGGTCCTTCGCGGCGTCCTGCGGCTTGCCGGAATAGCCCGGGTGGGTGGCGGCGTGGCGGGTGAGGTCCAGATCCGCATCCAGGCCGATCGCGGCCACGGTGGACCAGGAGCGGGAGGTGGCCAGGGCGTGTTCACGCGCCTGCTCCAGGGGGATGAAGCTCGCGGCCCCCACATCGATCGGCAGCCCACCACCCGCAGCAGCGCTGGACCAGGCGGCGGCGAGGAACTCATCGGTCGTCGCCACGAGCTCATCGGCGCGGGCCCGGCTCTTCTCGGGATCCAGCAGCAGGAACCGGGCACCCGGCGGAAGGGCATCGGTGACCTGCTGCATCGACTCCACGAGCACGGGGCTGAGGGATTCCATGCCATCCACGGCGATGCCGTCGGCGATGCGCAGCAGCATCTCGCGCACCCCGGGCAGCTCCTCGGCGCGAGCCCGGGCGCGCTCGCGCACCTGCGGGGTCAGGAGGATCTCGCGGCAGGGAGGGGCGTCCAGTCCCTGCTCGACAACATCCAGGGAGCGCTGATCGGCCACGGAGAAGTAGCGGATCTCGTCGATCTCATCACCGAAGAGGTCCACGCGCACCGGATGCGGCTCCGTCGGCGGGAATACATCGAGGATGCCGCCGCGCACCGCGAACTCCCCGCGCTTCTCGACCATGTCCACGCGCACATAGGCGGCATCGACGAGATCGGCGGCGAGATCATCGAGCGGGTAGGTGTCGCCGGTCCGGGCCCGCACCGGCCGCAGATCACCCAGGCCCGCGGCGATCGGCTGCAGGAGCGAGCGCACGGGCATCAGCAGCACCCGCACCTCATCGCCGGGGGTGGGATGGGCGATGCGCCGCAGGGTCTGCAGGCGCCGGGCCACCGTGTCGGCTCGCGGGGAGAGCCGCTCATGCGGGAGGGTCTCCCAGGCCGGCAGCTCGGCGACCTGCGCGGTGCCGATCAGGGCGGCGAGCGCTGCGCGCAGGTCCTCACCGGCGCGCGTAGTGGGGGTGATGACCACAAGCGGCTGCGCGGCGGTGGCGCTGCGAGCCAGATCCGCGATGAGGAAGGGGACCAGGCCCGTCGGGGCGAGCACGTCAGCCCCGCGGGCCTCCTCGCTGCCGTCCTGTGCGCCCAGCAGCTCGCGGGCCCGGGTGAGGGCGTGACCGGCAGCAACCTGCTGAAGCAGGGGTGCGAGCGGTGCGGGGGACGTCGTGGTGGGGTCGGTGCTCATCGTGCCTCTCGGCTGTGGAAGCGCTGCTGGGCGGCGGCGAGCCCCTCGAGGACGAGAGCCTCGACGGCATCAGCCGCATCGGACAGCAGCAGGGGAAGGTCCTTGCGCTCGGTGGAGCTGAAGGGGGACAGGACGAAATCGGCGGTGTCGGCTCGGCCGGGCGGGCGGCCCACACCCACGCGCACACGCAGGTAGTCCTTGGTGCCCAGCGCCTTGGTGATGTCGCGCAGCCCGTTGTGGCCGCCCTCGCCACCGCCGCGCTTCAGACGCAGCGTGTCGAAGGGGATGTCCACCTCGTCATGCACGACGATCACGCGCTCGGCGGGGATCGCGTAATAGTCGGCGAGCGCCTTCACGGGGCCGCCGGAGGTGTTCATAAAGCCGGTCGATTTCGCGAGGATGACCCGCTGATCCGAGCCGGGGATTCCCAGGCGCCCCTCGAGAACGACGGCCGGGGCGCGGCGCGCGGCCGCGAAGCGTCCCCCGGCGGCCTCGGCGATGTGGTCCAGCACCATCTGGCCCACGTTGTGACGCGTCGCGGCATAGCGCGGCCCCGGGTTGCCGAGACCCACGACCAGGCAGGGCCCGTCGGGACGGTCGCTGAGGCTCATGGCACTGCTCCTGGGGGTGAGATACGAACTGCCGGATCGAAACTACCGGGGCGCCGCGCTGTCGCGCGACGCCCCGGCACCTGGATGTGAGCAACGGTGCGGACGCGGTCGATTCCCCGGCCGGTCCGGACCGCGGGCGGTCACTCCTCCTCGGAGGACTCCTCACCCTCAGCTGCCTCGCCCTCAGCGGCCTCCACGTCCTCGCCGTCCTCGTCGGTCGGCTCCTCCTCGACCTTCGGGACGGAGACGGAGACGACCAGCAGCTCCGCGTCGGTGACCAGCTCGGCGCCCTCGGGCAGGGTGACGTCGCCGGCGAAGAGCTGGTAGCCCTCCTCCTGGCCCTCGACGTCGATCTCGACCTGCTCGGGCACCTTCAGGGCGTCCACGGACAGGGTCAGGGTCTGCGCCTCGACGAACGCGACGGCCGGGGCGGTGACCTCACCGGTGATGATCACGGGGATGTCCACCTCGACCTTCTCGCCGCGGCGGACCACGATGAGGTCCAGGTGGGAGAGGGTGCGCTTGAGGGGGTGGCGCTGGATGTCCTTGATCAGCGCGAGCTTGGACTCATCGCCGGGCAGGGACAGCTCGAGCAGGGCGTTGGGGTTACGGGCGGCCAGCGCCGTCTCATGCCCGGGCAGGATCAGGTGAATGGGCTCCTGGCCGTGGCCGTAGAGGACGGCGGGAACCTTGTGCTCGGCGCGGATCCGGCGGGCGGCGCCCTTGCCGAACTCCTCGCGCAGCTCGACGTTCAGGGTCTCAGGCATGGGATGCTCCTTTGTTGCGGTGGTGCTGCGGACTGCTCTCACGGCGCTGTGAGACACGTCGGCGCTGCGGGCCAGGCCCGTGCCACCGCACCGCGTCGATCACGGAGGAACACAGTCCTCCCTCGCCGAAGTACCCGCACACCTTAACGGCTCCGGCCCCCCAGTGCCTATGCGCCGAGGGCCCGAAGGTGTGGGATGTTGGTCACCGCCGGGGAGCGGCGGCTCAGACCTCGCCGTCGAACAGGCTGGTCACCGAGCCGTCGTCGAACACCGCGCGGATGGCGCGGGCCAGCAGCGGGGCGATCGACAGCTGCGTGAGGCGGTCGAACTGCTTATGGGTCGGCACCGGCAGCGTGTTGGTGCACACCACCTCGCGCACATCCGAGCCCTTCAGCCGCTCCGTCGCCGGATCCGAGAGGATCGGATGCGTCGTGGCGATCACCACCGAGGACGCGCCGTTGGCTTTCAGTGCATCGGCGGCCTGCACGATCGTGCCGGCCGTGTCGATCATGTCGTCCACCAGCACACACGTCTTGCCCGCCACGTCGCCGATCACCCGCTTGGCCACCGCCTTGTTGGGCTGGCGCGGATCACGAGACTTATGGATGAAAGCGAGGTTCACCCCGCCCAGGCGCTTCGCCCACTGCTCCGCCACGCGGATGCGCCCAGCGTCCGGGGAGACCACCGCGATGTCCTCATCGCCGTACTTATCCGAGACGTACTCGGCCAGGATCGGCAGAGCCATGAGGTGATCCACCGGGCCGTCGAAATAACCCTGCACCTGCGGGGCATGCAGGTCCACAGAGATCATGCGGTCCGCCCCGGCGGTCTGGTAGAGGTCCGCGACCAGGCGGGCGGAGATCGGCTCGCGGCCGCGATGCTTCTTGTCCTGCCGGGCGTACGGGAAGCTCGGGGCGATCGCGGTGATGCGCTTGGCGGAGGCCCGCTTGAGCGCGTCGATCATGATCAGGTGCTCCATCACCCACGTGTTGATGGGCGCGGGGTGGGACTGCAGGACGAACACGTCGGTGCCGCGCACGGACTCGCCGTAGCGCACATAGATCTCGCCGTTGGCGAAGTCCCAGGCGTCCATCGGCAGGACCTCGACGCCGAGCTCAGCGGCGACCTCCTGGGCGAGCACGGGGTGCGCCCTCCCAGAGACCAGGACCAGTCGCTTCTCCCCGGTGGTGACGATTCCGCTCATCGCTGCTCGTTCTCCTGCTTCTCCTGGCCGGCGGTGGGGGCGGGTGAGGCGTCGGCGGTGGCATCGGACCGGTCCAGAGCCTCCCGGGCGGCAGACTCGGCCGCTGTCCCCGCGCGGCGTCGCAGGGTCCATCCTTCCACGTTCCGCTGCGACACAGCGTTCACTCCCAGTGCGCCGGGCGCCACATCCTTGCGCACCACCGTGCCCGCGCCGGTCGCGGCCCCGTCGCCAATGGTGACCGGGGCGACCAGCACATTGTCGGACCCCACGCGGACGTGACGGCCGATGGTGGTGCGGTGCTTGCTCACTCCGTCGTAGTTCGCGGTGATGGTGCCAGCCCCCAGATTCGTGCCCTCGCCGATCTCCGCATCCCCGACGTAGCTCAGGTGCGGCACCTTCGCGCCGGTGTCGATCCGGGCGTTCTTCGTCTCGACGAATCCGCCGATCTTTCCCTGCTCCCCCAGGTCCGTGCCCGGCCGCAGGTAGGAGAAGGGGCCGACGCTCGCCCCGGCGCCGATCACGGCCAGCAGCGTGTGGGAGCGCACCACCTCAGCACCCTCGCCCACCTCGGTATCGCGCAGCGTGCAGTCGGGTCCGATGACGGCGCGTTCACCGATGTCGGTCGCACCGTGCAGCTGCACACCGGGCAGGATCACGGCGTCCTGGCCGATGGAGACATCGGCATCGATCCAGGTGGTGGCGGGATCGACGATCGTCACGCCGGAGCGCATGTGACGGGTGAGGATCCGACGGTTCATCTCCGCGCCCAGCTGCGCGAGCTGCACCCGGTCATTGACGCCCTCGACCATCATCAGATCCGCCGTGACCACGGCGCGGACGCTGCGCCCGTCCTCGCGGGCGATCGCCAGCACATCGGTGAGGTACATCTCGCCCTGCGCATTGTCGGTGCCGATGCGGGAGAGGGCATCGCGCAGCACCGCGAGATCGAAGGCGTAGATCCCGGAGTTGATCTCGTCGATCGCGCGCTGCTCGTCGGTGGCGTCCTTGTGCTCGACGATGCCGAGCACCTCGCTGCCGTCGGCGCTGCGCAGGATGCGGCCATAGCCTGTGGGGTCCGGCACCCGCGCGGTCAGCACCGTGACAGCCGCACCCGCGGACTCGTGAGCGGCGACCAGCTCACGCAGTGCCGCGGCCTCCAGCAGCGGCACATCCCCGTAGGTCACCAGCACCGTGCCCTCCGCCGCGCTGACCTGCTCCAGGCCGCACTGCACGGCGCGGCCAGTGCCGGGGATCTCATCCTGATCGGCGATGACCACATCCCCGGCATGCTCGGCCAGGTGCGCGGCGACCCGCTCGCGCTCATGGCGCAGCACCACCACCAGCTGCCCCGGCGCAGTACCGGCCGCGGCATCCAGCGCATGCACCAGCAGGGAACGGCCCCCGATCTCATGCAGCACCTTCGGGGTGCGGGACTTCATGCGTGTGCCGGCGCCGGCCGCCAGCACGATCACGGCGGCGGGGCCGGTGGACTCAGCGGGGACGGCGGTGTCGGCGGGCGCAGTGGGCTCAGCAGGCTGCACGTCAGGGCTCCTCAAGGTGTGAGGTCAGGGACCGGAACGCCGCCGACCCCCGGGGCACACTGCACACAGCGCACCAGGGCGACGGGCCGTTCCGCCATCAGGACTCGAACCTGAAACTTCAGAACCAAAATCTGAGGTGTTGCCGATTACACCATGGCGGATCAGCGCTCCCGGCACCGGGTGGGCGGCGGAGAGTGCGGATCGATCCTAGCTGTCCTGCGGACGATCCACCGGCCGTGTGGGAGACTCGCGCCATGGCGGAAAGCTCCACCCCTCGTAGCAGGTCCACCCGGATGTCCGGGAAGGAGCGGCGCGAACAGCTGCTGACCGTGGGGCGGCGCATCTTCGCCGAGAAGGGCTACGACATGACCACGGTGGAGGAGATCGCCGCTCGGGCGAAGGTCTCCAAACCTATCGTCTACGAGCACTTCGGCGGTAAAGAAGGGCTGTACGCCGTGGTCGTGGACCGCGAGGTCTCCACCCTCCTGGCTGCCCTCGAGGAGTCGCTGGCCGATCAGCGCGAGCACCCGCGGGTGCTCATGGAGAAGGCAGCGCTCGCCTTCCTGTCCTACATCGACACCCACGAGGACGGGTTCCGGATCCTCGTGCGCGACTCCCCCGTCAGCCACGCCGTCGGCACCTTTTCCGCCCTGCTCACCGACGTCGCCAGCCGCGTCGAGGAGATCCTCGCCACCCAGCTGCGTCTGCACTCCTACCCTGCCAAGGACGCGACCGTGTACGCACAGATGCTGGTCGGCATGGTCGCCTACACCGGCCAGTGGTGGCTCGAGAACCGTAAGCCCTCCAAAGAGGTACTCGCCGCGCGCATGGTCAACCTCTCCTGGTATGGGCTCAGCGGACTCGAGCGCAAGCCGGAGCTGCGCGGTCTCTAAACTCGACGCATGCCCTCCACTCCCCCGACCCGCTCCGCCCCCGTCGGCCCCGCTGCTGCGCCGCGCGATGAGGTGGATGGGATCCTCGCCGGCTGGCACCAGGCCCGGCCCGACCTCGACGTCACCCCGCTCGCGGTCCTCTCCCGCATCTCGCGTCTGGCCCGGTACCTGGAGACCGCTCGCCGCGAGGCCTTCGCCGACGCCGGACTCGAAGGCTGGGAATTCGACATGCTCTCCGCCCTGCGACGCAGCGGAGAGGACGCCCTATCCCCCGGCGCTCTCATGCGCGAAACCCTCGTGACCAGCGGCACCATGACCACACGGATCGACAAGCTCGCCGCCCGCGACCTGGTGCGCAAGAACCGCTCCGCACAGGACCGACGGGCCGTGGAGGTGCGGCTGCTGCCCGAGGGCGTCGCCCGGGTTGATGCCGCGATGGAGCGTCTGCTCGCAGCCGAACGGGAGCTGCTCGAGCCGCTCAGCGCCGACAGCTCCGCACAGCTCGCCAACCTGCTGCGCAGCTTGCTGCTGACCTTCGAAGCGGATAACGGCGACGGCTGAGCAGCCGCTGTCATCCGGTTTTCCTGGCTTCCTCGCTTCCTGACGTCCGCACACCCGACGATTCTTTTCGCCCGCCCCACGATCCACCTCCGGAGGTTTCGCCCGTATGGCCCACCTGCTCGGCACCCAGTCCCTCCACATCGCCCTGCCTGACCGGGTGCTGCTGGAGGCGGTCACCGTCGGCATCGAGGACGGGGACCGGATCGGCGTGGTGGGCCGCAACGGCGACGGAAAGTCCACGCTCCTGCGCCTGCTGGCGCGCACTGCGGAGCCGCATTCCGGCCGGGTGACCGTGCGCGGAGGGGTGCGGGTGGGCGTGCTCACGCAGCAGGACCGGGCCGATCACGGCGTGAGCGTGCGCGAGCGCGTGGTAGGTGACCGGCCCGAGCACGAGTGGGCCTCGGATCCTCGGATCCGCGACGTCCTGGCCGGGCTGCTGCAGGGCATCGACCTGGAGGCGGCGCTGACCGACCTCTCCGGCGGGCAGCTGCGGCGCGTGCACCTCGCTGAGCTGCTGGTGGGTGACTGGGACGTGCTGCTGCTCGATGAGCCGACGAACCACCTGGACGTGGAGGGCATCGCCTGGCTCGCCGAGCACCTGCGCCGCCGCTGGTCACCGAAGGACGGCGCACTCGTGGTGGTCACGCATGACCGCTGGTTCCTCGACGCCGTGTGCACCCGCATGTGGGAGGTGCACGACGGGATCGTCGAACCATTCGAGGGCGGGTATGCGGCCTATGTCCTGCAGCGGGTGGAGCGGGACCGACAGGCCGCCGCGATCGAGGCCAAGCGGCAGAACCTCCTGCGCAAGGAGCTGGCCTGGCTGCGCCGCGGCGCCCCCGCCCGCACCTCGAAGCCGAAGTTCCGCATCGAGGCTGCGAACGAGCTGATCGCCGGGGAGCCTCCGGTGCGCGACCAGGTGGCACTCACGCAGCTGGCCACCTCGCGGCTGGGCCGGGATGTGATCGACCTGCTGGACGTCGACGCCGGCTATGGCGAGCACACCGTGCTGCGGGATGTGACGCTGCGGATCGGGCCGGCGGATCGCATAGGGGTGCTCGGTCCGAACGGTGCCGGGAAATCGACGCTGCTCGCGCTGGTGCAGGGCACGCTCGCTCCGCAGGCAGGGCGGGTCAAGCGCGGCAAGACCGTGACGGTACGGCAGGTCTCTCAGCGTCTGGATGGCCTCGCGGAGCACGCCGGGGAGCGGGTCAGCGATGTGGTGGGCCGCTACCGCACCTCCTATCAGGCCGGGAAGGACGAGGTCACCCCGGGGCAGCTGCTCGAGCGGCTCGGCTTCATCGCCGCGCATCAGAAAGTTCGGATCGGGGAGCTCTCCGGCGGGCAGCAGCGGCGGCTGGATCTGCTGCTGACGCTGCTGGAGGAGCCGAACGTGCTGATCCTCGATGAGCCCACCAATGACATGGACACCGACATGCTCGCGGCCATGGAGGATCTGCTGGATACGTGGCCGGGGCCGCTGCTGGTGGTCTCGCATGACCGGTACCTGCTCGAGCGCGTCACCGACCTGCAGTACGCCGTGATCGACGGCACCGTGCGGCATCTGCCGGGCGGAGTCGAGGAGTACCTGCGGCTGCGGGCCGAGAGCACGGCGGCGGCCGAGCGCGGAGCGGGAGGTGGCAGGTCTGCAGCTGGTAGGTCTGCACGTGGCGGGTCTGCGGCTGGCGGACCGGCGGGGCCCGATGGGGCCGTGAGCTCCCCTGCCGCATCGGAGCCCACCGGGCTCACGGGGGCCGAGGCACATGCGGCGCGCAAGGAGATCAGCGCTCTCGAGCGGCGCCTGACGAAGCTGGAGGCGCAGCAGCAGAAGCTACACGAGCGCCTGGCCGCACATGACCAGTCGGACTATGAGGGGCTCGCCGCGCTCACCGCTCAGCTGCGGGATCTGGAGGATCAGGTGGAGCAGGCGGAGGAGCGCTGGCTGGAGCTGGGCGAGCAGCTGGGCTGAGGTCACCTGCCGCGGGCAGACCGTCACCGAGGATGGCACGGTGCAGCCGCAGCAAGGCATCGTGCAATGTGGGCAGCTGGTGGAAGTCCGGCAGTGGGTCCAGCGGTGGCGGCGGTGCGGGTGGCGCGCTTGTTGCAGGTGGCGAGGCTGCTGCGGTCGGCGCGGGCCGCGCGGTGCCGATGGGGTCGAGGTTCATACCCCGGCGCCTGGCCCGCTGACCATAGCGGGTGGACCACTCGACGCTGCGGCGGATCCCGTCAGCGTCGGCCGCGACCTGCACGCTCAGGCCTGCCTGCTCCTTCTGGTTATCCGCCGCACAGAGGCCGTTGCCGTTGTGCGCGGAGGTCGGGCCGCCCTGCGCGGCGGGGACGATGTGGTCGCGGTGCCGGATGGGCGCATCGCAGTACGGGGCTCGGCAGGTGATATGCGCGGCGGTGAGGTACCGCACGAGCCCGGGTGGAAAGGCGCGGGCGCGGGAGTCCATCGCCACGAGCTGACCGTCCTCGGGGTCCGTGTACAGCCGTCGCAGCCGCAGGGCACTGTCTGCATCCGGGCTGGCACAGACAGCCTCATACATGGCGTCCCGGATGTGCTCGTACGGCACCGCGCCGAGCCCTTCGATGAGTGCAGCATCGGCGTGGGCGGGAGCGAGCAGGGAGCGATCGGTGATGACCACCCCGAGGTCCACGGTGCTGGGATCCAGCGCCTCACCGCCGAGCAGGGCCTGGGTGAACAGGTCCGCCATGATCTGGGCGTGACCGCGTCGATCACCGTGGGAGCGGGCGCTCTCCGCGGCGACGGAGAGGCCTTTGCGGATCCGCGCGCCGTCGAGGGCGGGAAGGCGGGCGCTGAGCACGCACATGCCGTGCTCACTGCGACGCACCGTGATGCTGCGCTCCTGGCGCGCGCGCCGATGGCGCCGCCCCGCGCCAGCGGGATCCATAGCGTGCAGGATCCTCTCGGACTCGCCGATGATCTCGTGCGTTCCACATCCTTCGAGGTGCCCCAGATGCTCTCCGAGGATGCGGTCCACCTCCTCGCGCTGGGCCGGATCCGCGGGGCCCATCGTCCGTCCCACACCGTGGACTGCTGGGGCGGTGAGGCGGCCATCCGCGAGCGCCCCGAGCATCCGGGGCATGGAACGGACCAGGCGGCGCGAGGTGGCCAGGCTGCGGCCGGCCGCGGAGGTCGATTGGTGCAGCGCATGGGATGCCTCTGCTCGCGCGATGAGGCGGGCCTGGCGAGCGGACTCACCACGTTGGCGGGATTCGGCGGCGATGGCATCTTCGAGGTGGACCAGGGCCCGGGCCTGCACGGCGCTGATCGCCGCACTGATCTGCTCGAGTCCGCGCAGGAGGCGGTGGGTCTGTTCGACGGTGAGCGAATCGCCCGCGCGGGACTCTCCGGCCGTGCGTGGCGCGGAGGGTTCTCCCATCGTGAGGGACGGCGTCCCCTCTCGCCCCACCGCGGCAAGGACATCCCGCAGGGCGACGAGGTCCACCTCGTCGAACCGCAGCGAGTCTCCATCGGCCATGATGAGCATGCGACGATAATCGCACAGCCGTTCGACTCAGGCAAGCGTTCTGCCCATCTTGCGAGCGAAACTCGATCACACGTTCGAGCGCTACTCCTCCTCGAGCACGCCTGCGCCCGGTGCGGATCCGCGCACGACCAGGCAGTTCTGCACGACCTCTCGGGCGGCGAGAGCGCCGGCGAGCATCCGGGCGTGGGCGTCGTCCTCGACGAGCGCGGCGATCGTCGGGCCGGAGCCGCTGACGATCGCGCCGAGCGCGCCCTGCCGTTCGGCCTCCTCCACCACGGCCTCCAGGCCAGGGTCGAGCGCGAAGGCTGCGGCCTGCAGGTCGTTGTGCAGGGTGTCTCCCAGCAGCTGCGCATCGCCGCGGGCTAGGGCTTCGAGCTGGCGTTCATCGACCGCCGGTTCTGCCGGGAGCGCCTTCCCCACTGCCGCGGCGATCTCATCGAAGCGCCGGTACACCTCGGGGGTGGAGAGCCCGCCGCCGGGGATCGCGAGCAGCCAGGTCCATTCCCCGTGGGTCAGGACGGTGGTGAGGTCCGCGCCGGTGCCGCGCCCCAGGGCGGTGTGGCCCAGCATCGCGAAGGGCACGTCAGCGCCGAGCTGTGCTCCGAGCTCGCGCAGTCGTTCGGCGCCGAGCTCGAGGCCCCACAGCCGGTCCAGCGCCACGAGGGTCGCGGCGGCGTCGGCCGATCCTCCGCCCATCCCGCCGGCGATCGGCACCTGCTTGTGCACGTGCAGTGCAGCCCCTGCGGTGCATCCGCTCTCGCGGCGCAGCAGCTCAGCGGCCTGCAGCACGAGGTTCGTGCCGTCGTGCGGAATCTCGCCGGGCACCTCGGAGTCGACCGTGAAGCTGATCTGTTCGGCGCGCTCGGCCGTGACGGTCTCGTACAGGTCGACGGCCTGGAACACGGTGGACAGCGCGTGGTAGCCGCGCTCATCGACCGCCCCGACGGCCAGGGAGAGGTTGATCTTGCCGGGGGCTCGCACCACCACACGCGACAGGCTCATCGGCTCTCCTCCGTGCGCTGCTGCGTGTGCGCCCCTGCCGCCTGCGCGATCGCACTGAATTCCTCGATGCCGAGCCGCTCGCCACGTTGCCCGGGGTCGATATCGGCCGCGCGCAGCAGCTCCTCGGCGCGCGCCGCACTGCCGGCCCACGTGGCGAGCGCCGCCCGCAGCGTCTTGCGGCGCTGCGCGAAGGCGGCGTCCACGACGGCGAAGACCTGCTCACGCTCCGCATCGGACCCGCGCGGCTGCTCATGGCGCTGCAGGTGGACGAGGGCGGAGTCGACGTTGGGGACGGGCCAGAAGATCTGCCGGGAGATCCGGCCGGCGTGGACGGCGGTGCCGTACCAGGCGGCCTTCACGCTCGGGGCGCCGTACACCTTGCTGCCGGGCTGGGCGGTGAGGCGGTCCACTACTTCGGACTGCACCATGACCAGGGCGCTCGTGAGCGACTCGAAGCGCTCGAGCATGGTGAGCAGGATCGGGGTGGCGACGTTGTAGGGCAGGTTCGCCACCAGCGCCGTCGGTTCCCCGGAGTGCGGCAGGACGGGCAGCTCGGTGACCTGCAGGGCATCGGTGTGGACCAGGCGGAAGCGGCCTGCGGGGATGCCGCGCGCTTCCAGCGTGGCCGGCAGCAGCTGGGCGAGCCCGCGGTCCAATTCGATCGCCGCGACGTCCGCTCCGGCCTCCAGCAGCCCGAGGGTGAGTGAGCCCAGCCCCGGGCCCACTTCGAGCACGGCCTGGCCCGGCTGCACCTGGGCGCGCTCGACGATGGTGCGCACCGTGTTGGGGTCCATGACGAAGTTCTGGCCGCGCTGTTTGGAGGGGCGGATCCCCGCGGCGTCAGCGAGCTCGCGGATGTCGCGGGCGCTCAGCAGCGTGGCGGGCCGCTCCGCAGAGCCGCTCATGCGGCGCTCGCCACGCGCAGGTCGTAGACGTCCAGCGTGGTCGCCCGCACCGCGCGGCAGGCCTGCTCCAGGTCCGTCCCGGTGACCTCGGCGATCGTCGCCATCGTGTGCGGGATGAGGTACGAGGAGTTGGGGCGGCCGCGGTACGGGACCGGGGTGAGGAACGGCGCGTCGGTCTCCACCATCACCGGGCCCAGGCCGACGGCGGCGAGCGCCTCGCGCAGCGGCACGGAGTTCTTGAACGTCACGGTGCCGGCAAAAGAGAGGTACCAGCCGTGTTCCACGCACGTGCGGGCGAACTCGGCGTCCCCGGAGAAGCAGTGGAAGACGGTGCGCTCGGGGGCGCCGTCGGCCAGCAGCACCTCGAGCACGTCCTGGTGGGCGTCCCGGTCGTGGATCTGCATCGGCAGGTCCAGTTCCTTGGCCAGCGCGATGTGGGCGCGGAATGAGTCGATCTGCGCGGCGCGGGCCTGCTCGTCTTTGCGGGAGGTGCGGAACCAGTCCAGGCCGGTCTCGCCGACGGTGACCATGCCGCGTCCGCGCACCAGCTCGGACACCTCGGCGATCGCTGTCTCGAGGTCCACCATCTCCCGCCCCTGGTGGTCGTGGCCGCGGGCGTGCAGTGCGGCTTCATTGGGGTGGACGGCGACGCCGCCACGCAGGGACGGCGGGCAGTCCTCGCTCGCCAGCAGCGCGGCGGTCCAGCGCACCGCCTCGAGATCGGAGCCGATGGTGATCTGCGCGTCGATGCCGGCTTCGGCGGCCAGGCGGACGTGGTCGGCGATGCTCAGCGCCGTGTCGCCGTCGGAGAAGTCCAGGTGGCAGTGGTTGTCGATCACCGGGGAGGGCAGCGGCTCGGGGGCGGGCGGCCAGGAACGGTCCCGCCGGGATCCGCGCGGGTCGATGTCCTCGCGGTCGCGCACGGGCGCCGGGCCGGAAGTTGGCGCTGGGGCCGACGCCGAGGCCGGGGCCGAAGCTTGCGCTGGGCGGGGCGTCGATCCGCTCGGGTTCTGCTGGGGGGTGGGCATGCGACCATGGTAGGAGCGTTCGCGTCCGCACCCGAACACGTCGGATCGAACCGAGTCCAGACCGAACCCGGCCGACGCCCGCGAGGGCCCGCCCAGGCACGTCCGGTGGGCGACGTCACGCCCGGTGGGGGAAGCGCTCCGGGCGCGATTGTGGCAGGATAGGACGTCGTTGCGCTCCCCCGTGCCCCCGAGCGCCCCGGATTCGCCGAATCTATCGAGATTCCCCAGGCCGGGTTCGGGTCGCTGCTCGCCGGGGACGCATCGCCCGTTCATCATCCGGACCGTCAAGGAGCGTCCCATGGCAGTGCCCAAGTTCAAGATGTCCCGTGCGCGCACGCGCTCCCGCCGTTCCCAGTGGAAGGCCAGCACCACCGATCTGGTGCAGGTCAGCCAGCGCGGCCGCACCGCGAATGTCCCGCGCCGTCTGGCCAAGGCCTACCAGCGCGGTCTGCTGCAGATCGACGACTGATCCGTCGGCTGCACCTCGTAGCTTCTCGCGACGCCCCCGTCACCGTGGTGCCGGGGGCGTCGTGCTGTCTGCGGCAGGCGGCGCGTCAGCGGCCCGCCCCGCGCGCCCTGCGGCCCAGCCCCGCGCGTCAGCTCCCGTCCGCAGCCCGGCGGCGAAGCGAGAGGTCGTACAGCTCGCGGGCGCTGATGCCACCGTGCCCGCGTGCCGCCTCCTTCGCGGCGTCCTTCAGACGCTCTCCCGTGGCGGCGCGCTGCAGCACCGCATCCACGAGGTCCTCGGGTCGGGCTGTCGTGGGCTGCGCCCCGCTGATCACGAGCACGATCTCGCCGAGCACCTCGTGCTCGTCTGCCCAGGCGGCGAGCTCGGCGAGGCTGCCGCGCACCACCTCTTCATGCGTCTTGGTCAGCTCGCGCGCCACCGCAGCGGGCCGCTCCTCCCCCAGCACCTCCGCCATCGCCGCGAGGGTTGCGGCAGTGCGGCGCGGGGACTCGAAGAACACCATGGTTCGCGGCTCCTGCGCGAGAGACTCCAGCAGGCTGCGCAGGCGTCCCTCGCGGCGCGGCGGGAACCCTTCGAAGGTGAAGCGGTCCGGGGCGATCCCGGAGGCGGCCAGCGCCGTCAGCACCGCTGAGGGTCCGGGGATCACCGTGATCGGCAGCCCCGTCTCGACCGCAGCGCGCACGGCCTGAAATCCGGGATCGGAGACCACGGGCATCCCGGCATCGGTGACCACGAGCACCCGTCGGCCCTCGCGCAGCGCGGCGAGCAGCAGCTCGGTGCGCTCTGCCTCGTTGTGCTCGTGGTAGGAGATGATCTTCGCCCGCAGCTCGACCTCGAGGTCGCGTGCGAGGCGGGCCAGGCGCCGGGTGTCCTCCGCGGCGATCAGATCCGCCGCGGCGAGGGCGCGCTGCAGCCGCACGGAGGCGTCCAACGGGTTGCCGATGGGGGTGGCGGCAAGGGTGAGGACTCCGGGCTGCAGCATCTGCCCATGCTAACGACGCCCCATCCCTGATCTCCCCGCACCCGGATCTCCTCGCGCCCTGACGCCCACCACCCTGCCCATGCGCCGACTCGCTCTGCGGAGCGGGTGCGCGAGGGGGAGGATGACCTAGCATTGCCGCGTGCAGGAGCAGGAGGGACAGACGAGCAGCGCGCAGGTCACAGACCGTGATCGCGCCGCCGGTGCTGACCCGGACGCGTGCGAGGATGCGCGCCAGGACGCCCAGCCCAGCTCGCGGCGCGGCAGTGTGCGCGCGGATCTCGCCTCCCCCGAACGTGCGGGCATCCTCGCCTTCTACCGTCGGCGCCTGCGGATCGATGACCTGCCCGGGCCCTCCCGCGGGTTCTGGGCGGGGGCGATGGCTCTGCTGGGCCTCGCGCTTGTGCTGCGGCTGTGGGGGCTCGGCGGCATTGGCGAGCTGATCTTCGATGAGACCTATTACGTCAAGGACGGCTACACCCTCACGCAGACCGGTGTGGAGATGGACTGGCCTGAGGAGCCCGATCCTGCTTTCGAGGCCGGAGACGTGGACTCCTATGAGCCGACGGGCTCCTATGTGGTGCATCCGCCGCTGGGGAAATGGCTGATCGGCGCGGGGACGCTGCTGCTGGGCGCAGACAGTCCGTGGGGTTGGCGGATCTCCACCGCCCTGGCCGGCGCCGCGGCGGTGCTGCTGGTGACGCTGATCGGCCGACGTCTGCTGCGTTCGCACACCGTCGGTCTGATCGCCGGGCTGCTGATGGCCGTGGAGGGGCAGGCGATCGTCCATGCCCGCACGAGTCTGCTGGACAATTTCGTGATGGTCTTCGCTCTGGCCGCGTTCGGGGCGCTGCTGCGGGACCGTGATGCGTTTCGGGAGCGTCTGGCGCTGGCGGCCACGCGGGTGCATCTGGCCGCCGCGTCCCCGTCGGCCCTGGGCACGTCGGGAGGACTGCGGCCCTGGCGGATCATGGCCGGAGCGCTGCTGGGCATGGCCTGCGCCGTGAAGTGGTCGGGCATCTATTTCCTGGCGGTGTTCGGGATCATGACGGTGCTGTGGGACTGGTGGGCCCGCCGCGCTGTTGGCCAGCGGTCCTGGCTGCTGTCAGGTTTCGTGCGCGATGCCCTCCCGGCATTTTTCGCGATGGTGGGCACGGCGCTGCTGACCTACCTCGCTTCCTGGTCCGGCTGGTTCGCCTCGACGATCGGCTACAACCGCCACCTCGCGGAGTCGAAGGGGGTCGCCACCGGCCACGGGGCGGTGGATGCGCTGCATTCGCTATGGCTGTATCACGTGCAGGCCTATGAATTCCATCGCGGACTGGACTCGGAGCACCCCTACCAGGCCACTCCCCTGGGCTGGCTGCTGCAGCTGCGGCCCACGAACTTCTACTACCGCTCCTATGACTACGGAGAGCATGGCTGCGAGGTCGCCCGCTGCGGGGCGCACATTCTGGATGTGGGCAATCCGCTGATCTGGTGGCTGGGCACCGTCGCCCTGGGGGTCGCGCTGCTGTTCGGGATCCTGTATCGCGACGGGCGCGCATGGGCGATCTGGGCGGGGATCGCGGGCGGATACCTGCCGTGGCTGCTGTACCTGGATCGCACCGTATTCACGTTCTACACGATCGCCTTCACCCCGTGGGTGGTGCTCGCCCTCGCCTACGCGCTGGGACTCATCATGGGCGGCCCCTCCGCCTCACGGGATCAGCGGTTCGCCGGTGGGCTGTTCGTCGGCGCGCTGCTGACGCTGATCGTTCTCGTCTCGGCGTTCTTCTGGCCGGTGTGGACCGGGCAGGTGCTGGATGTCCACCAGTGGCAGTACCGCATGTGGCTGCCGTCCTGGACCTGATCACACCGGGCCCTTCCCGGTGCGATCCGGGCGGCGCAGCCGTCTACGATATGCGCCATGTGCTCGGATACCCCCGCTCTGCGCGACCTCGCCCATGACCTTGGCGTCAGCACCCAGTACTGGGGGTGGGACGGCACGCTGAAGGACGTCTCCCCGGACACGCTGGCCGCTGTGCTCACCGCGCTCGGCGCCGATGTCTCCTCGCCGGAGGCGATCGCCGCCACCCGTGCCCGCCGTGAGCGCGCCCCGTGGGAGCGCACCCTGCCGCCGGTGACCGTGATGCGGGAGGACCGCGACAGCTCGATCCCCGTGCACGTGGACCATGGCACCGCGGTGACGATGCACCTGCGGCTCGAGGACGGGGCCCGGTGGGATCTGCAGCAGAGCGAGGACAACACGGCTCCGTTCGATCTGGACGGCACACTGCGCGGCCGCGCCCGCTTCCACCTGCCGGCCGGGCTGCCGCTGGGCTGGCACCGGGCGGTCGCCGAGCTCGAGGACGGGCACAGCGTCGAGGCCGATGTGGTGGTCACCCCGGCGCGGGTGACGGTCCACGAGCAGTTCGCCGCGCAGCGGGCTTTCGGGCTGCAGGCGCAGCTGTACTCGGTGCGCTCCAAGCGCTCGTGGGGCATCGGCGACCTCGCTGATATGCGGGATATCGCCGCTATCACCGGTGCCCGCCACGGCGCGGACTTCCTGCTGGTGAACCCCCTGCACGCCTCCTATCCGACGGCGCCGGTGCTGCCCTCCCCGTACCTGCCCACCACGCGGCGTTTCACGAGCGCCCTGTACCTGCGCATCGAGGACGTGCCGGAGTATCGGCTGCTCACCGAGGTGGCACGGCAGAAGGTGGAGCTGCTGCGCCAGGGCGTGGCCGGCTACAACGAGGATGCCGAGCATCTGGTGCGCGATGCGGTGCTGACCGCGAAGAACAAGGCGCTCGAGGAGCTGTTCGCGGTGCCGCTGACCCCGGCGCGGCAAGCGCTGCTGGACGCCTACCGGGCCCGCGAAGGGCAGGGGCTGGAGGACTTCGCGCTGTGGAGCGCAATCGCCGAGCAGCTGCACGGCACGGAGGATGAGGCGAGCCTCGCCGAGCTCGATGAGCGCACCATCGAGCAGGCCCGCCGGGAGCTGGCCGAGCGCATCGAGTTCCACGTGTGGGTGCAGTGGCTGCTGGATGAGCAGATGGGTGCCGCCCAGTCCGCGGCACAGGATGCGGGGATGCGCATCGGCATCATGCATGACCTCGCGGTGGGCGTGGAGCAGCTGGGCGCCGATGCGTGGAGTCTTCGTGATGTGCTGGCGCTCGGCGTGGGCGTAGGCGCTCCCGCGGACCAGTACAACCAGCAGGGCCAGAACTGGGATCAGCCGCCGTGGCACCCCGAGCGTCTGCGGGAGCACTCCTACCGGCCGTGGCGGGACATGCTGCGCACCCTGATGCGGCATGCCGGTGCACTGCGGATCGACCATGTGCTGGGGCTGTTCCGCCTGTGGTGGATCCCCGAGGGACATGAGGCGTCCGATGGGGCATATGTCGCCTACGACCATGAGGCGATGATCGGGATCCTGGCGCTCGAGGCGCAGCGCTCGGGCACGCTCGTGGTCGGTGAGGACCTGGGCACCTTCGAGCCGTGGGTGCGGGACTACCTGGTCGAGCGCGGGATCATGGGCACCTCGATCCTGTGGTTCGAGTACGACGACCAGGGCCGACCGCTCGCGCCGGAGCACTACCGCACCCAGTGCATGGCCTCGGTGAACACCCATGACCTGCCGCCGACGGCCGGGTACCTGGCCGGGGACCATGTGGCGCTGCGGCATGAGCTGGGGCTGCTGGAGCGCAGCCTCGAGCAGGAGCAGGCCGCCGATGCGGAGGCTCGCGAAGAGGTCCTGGATCTGCTGCGCGGCGAGGGTCTGCTGGAGGCGGACGCGGACATCGAACAGACGGTCATCGCGCTGCATCGGCACCTGGTGCGCACCCCGTCGATGCTGCTGGGGGTTTCGCTCGTGGACTGTGTGGGTGAGCGACGTATCCAGAACCAGCCGGGCACGGATGAGGAGTACCCGAACTGGCGGATCCCGCTGGCCGATGCCGACGGGCAGGTGGTGAGCGTGGACGATCTCGCGACCGACGAGCGCACCGCGCGCCTGCTGCACGCGGTGCGGGAGGGTCTCAGGCGCTGACCTGCCCCCACTGCTCGCGCTGCTCCAGCATCGCCCGCGCAGCCGTCTTCGCACCCTCCAGGGTGTGGTGCGCGCCCCAGCCGCACTGGATCTCATTGGCCGCGGGCACCTCATCCGCGGCGAGCAGGTCCCGCAGGGTTGCCTCGAGCACCGGGGTGAAGCCCTCGACGGTGTGGTCGCCCACCAGCAGGACGTAGAAGCCGGTGCGGCAGCCCATCGGCGAGACGTCCAGGACGTCCGCGCTGTGGTCGCGCATGTGCTCGGCCATCATGTGCTCGAGAGAGTGGACGGCCTCGGAGTCCAGGTGCTCCCGGTTGGGCTGCGTGAAGCGCACATCGAACTTCGTCAGCACATCACCGCCGGGCAGCTCCTTGCGATCGGCGATGCGCAGATAGGGGGCGGCGACGGCGCGGTGGTCGAGGTTGAAGCTCTCGACGTTCATGCGGGGCTGCTCGGTCATGGGGGTCTCCTTCGGATCAGGTGGTGGGGTGTTCTGACGTGGGGGTGTTCTGACGTGGGGGTTTTCTCGACGTCTGGGGAGCCGACGGGTCAGCGACTGGAGCGGGCGGTGCGTCCGCGCACGACGCCGACGAACTCCTGCCGCAGATCATCATCGGCCTCACGGGGCCAGGCGAGGCCGATGCGCGTGGTTTCGGCGTCCACCTGCGGCAGGTGCACAGCATCCTTGCGGTGGTGCAACCGTGCGAGGGACAGCGGCATCCGAGTGAACCCGATGCCGGTGGCGACGATCGCGACGCGATCGGCCGCATCATCGAGATGCTGGGGCAGGATCTCCCTCTCCCCAGACTGTGCGAGGTCCTCTTCGCGGACCTCTTCGTGGAGGCTGAGGAGGTTCTCGTCCCCCACCACCACGGCGGCGCGCTCTTCCCACAGCCGCACCAGGTGCAGCTCGTCGAGCTCGGGCAGCGGCAGTCGCACGAAGCACATGTCGACCTTTGCGGTGGCCAGCACTTCGCGTTGGCGCGACAGCGGCACGGGCACGAGGTCCAGCCAGGCGCTGCGGCGGCCAGTCTTCCACCGGCGCAGGAAGCGGTCCGGTTCGACCCCGGGCACGAAACCGACGCGCAGGGTGGGGCGATGCATGGTTGTCACATCGCCAGGGTACGGGGCGAACGCCGTCCTGCCTGGCAGGTGGCCTCAGCCCTCCCGCTCGCTGCGGGCGAGCACGCGCAGCAGGTCGGTCGTGAAGCGACCGGGGCGGACCAGGTTGACCATGTGATTGCCATAGGGCAGGACCTCCAACGCTCCGCGCGGCGCAGCGGCGACGAAGGAGCGTTCGTGCAGGCGCAGGTGATCACCCCGTCCATGCAGAAAGGTCACCGGCACCGGGATGCGGGCGAGATCCGCGCGCAGGTCCATGGAGGCGACGGCGGCGAAGGCTGGGGCGACCACGGCCACGTCGGCCCTCCCGCCGCGCACGTAGGCGCGGGCTCCTTCGGCGCCGAGCAGCAGACGCAGCGGCCAGGTGCTCTGCCGCGCCCCGGGCACCCGGTCGACCATCTCCATCAGCGCGGCGTACGCACGGGCGGTGTGCGGCGTGGGCTGCACGGCGGCGCCGCAGGCGATGACCGAGCACAGCAGGGCCGGGTCCTCTGCGGTGAGCCGGGCGGCGGTGTGGATGGCGAGCATCCCGCCGAGCGAGCTGCCCACCAGGTGCGTCGGACCATCCTCGGCGGCCACGCGCACGGCCTGGCTGATCACCTCCGCCGCAGCGTCGAGGGTGAACGGCTCCGTGTGGCGCGCGCCGTGCCCGGGCAGGTCGGGGGCGGTCGTGCGATGCCCGGCGGCTTCCAGCCCGGGGCGCTGGAGGTCCCATTGGCTGTGGGAGGTGCGCGTGCCGTGGATGAGCACCACGGGATGAGGCGCTGGCCGTACGGTCACGCCGACACCGCCTGCCCGGCGCAGCGGTGCAGGATCTTCGCGAACCGTTTCGGGCGGGACAGGTTGGCGATATGCCCGGCGTCCTGCAGGATCACCAGTTCCCCATCGCGCGCGGCCTCGAGGAACAGGGCCTCGTGGCGGCGGAATGGATCATGCTCGCCGTTGACGAAGGTGATCGGTACGTCGATTCGCGTGACATCGGCCAGCAGGTCGAAGGAGCCGACGGCGCGGACCACCGCGGAGACCACGCCGTGGGCGCGCCCGCCGCCGTAGTAGCGTTTCGCGGCCTTGCGGGTGTGGCGGCGGGCGAAGGAGCGGGCCACCCGGGCATCGGAATCCCCGGGCAGCCAGTCCTTCATCGTCAGCCACAGCCCGTACAGGCGCGCCATCGCGGGACCCGGGACGATGGTGCAGTCCGCGGCGACCGCGCCCGCCAGACGCCCCGGATGGGTGCCGGCCCAGTGCACCGTCAGATAGCCGCCGAGCGACAGACCCACCAGCAGCGGTGGTTCCTCGCAGGCGGCGACCGCTGCATCGATCGTGGCGAGCGCGCCCTCGAGGGTGAAGGGCTCGTCGTGGCGCCGTCCGTGACCGGGCAGGTCCGGGACGATCACCTGATAGCCGCGCTCACGCAGACGGCGGCGCTGCCCCTTCCACATGGTGCGCGAGGAACGCACTGCGTGGATCAGGACGATGCTGCGGGTCATCGCGGTGGAGGCTCAGGCGTCGGCCGGAGCGGGTAGCACCTCGCCGATCAGGTCCTGCAGGGTCTGCGCGGAGATCCGACGGACCGCCACCTGCTCCTCGGGCGAGCTGGGGGTGTCCATCATGTACACGTCCTGCGAGGTCGCCATCACCGACACCTGGGCGGAGCCGTCGGATTCGGCGCTGGTCAGGACCGTGAGGGCGCGCGTGTCACGCAGCGCCTCGGCGAGCTCCCCTTCACCCTCGAGCTCGGCGGCGGTGGCGCGGATCGGCTCGTCATCCTCGTCGCCGGCCACCTGGTCCTGGTCGACGTAGCGGGCCAGTCGGGCGGGGACCGCCGAGCGCAGCGGCAGGCTGAAGCGGTGGAACCCGTCGGCCGTGATGAGCTCCTCGAGGATGCCCTCGCGCGGGAACACGTAGACCATCACGGAGGTGGTCTGGTCAGCGACCTGCCGGGTGAGGTTCAGGACCGCCAGTGGCATCGAGCGCAGCGTGAGCAGGCCGGCGAGGGTGCGGTCCAGCTGGGCGGCGCGCTCGACTGGACGCTCCGGGTCGACGATGTCCTCGCCTTCGTTCTCCTGCTGCGCATCATCGAGGACGACGAGTCCCCGGGCGATCAGGGAGCGGGCGGCGATCGCGGCGGCCTGTTCCCGATCGAACTCGGCCGCGTCGAGAAAGGGGCTGCCGACGAGTTCGAGGGCGCTGGGTCCGCCCAGGGCCAGCAGTTCCTCATCGGACAGCACAGCCAGGACCTTCGGGTCCTCGCTGGCTTCGGCGAGCAGGGCGTAGGCCGAGGCGGCGTCACGTTCGGTGAGCAGCGGAGGGGTCGTCATGGGGCGATCCTATGCGGGGATGTGATCCGGGCAGCTGAGCAACGGGTGAACTCTGGTGCGCCCGGTCACCAGCCGAAGGCCTCGCCCAGACCGCCCAGAGCGTCGGAGACCGCTGATCCGGCATCGGAGATCGCGGAGCCGACGGTCGACGCCGCAGAGCCGATCGCATCTCCAGCCGCGGAAGCGGCCGAGCCGACCGCATTGCCCACGGTGCTCACAGCATTGCCGACGGTGCTGGTGATGCCGTCCCAGTTGTCGTAGACCATACGGCCGATGTCCATCCCGGCCGAGACGATGCCGAGGCCCGCGCCGACGGCGCCGACGATCGGGGCGGCCGGTCCGGTGAACGGCGCGGCGACCAGCAGGCCGCCACCGATAGCGGACAGGGAGCCGCTGACGCCGCTGTAGATGTCCCCGTCCTTGAAGCCGTTGTAGGCCTGCACGCCACCGAGGGCGATGTCGACGAACGGCATCGCCTTGCCGAGGCCGCTGCCGACGCTCTTCAGCCACGGCGCCACATCGTCGAGCTTGTTCAGCCACTCCAGGGGGCGGAAGTTGCCCAGGGAGTTCGGGATCTTCAGCTTGTCGAAAAGCTTCTCCGCGGCGGCCTGCCAGCCCTTGCCGCCCTTGAACAGCTCATCGAGGTAAGCGGACCGCCACAGCTTCTCGAGCCCGGCATCAGCGAGCTTCCGGAACTCGTCGAACGCGGTGGGGATCGCGTCCACGAACTTCATGAAGTCCTTGAACTTCTTGAACAGCCCCTGGCCCTTGACCCAGAGGTCCTTCAGGAAGCCGAAGGGGTTCCAGCCACCGTCCTCACCACCGCCGGACCCGCCGACGCCGCCCTCGCCATCGGCGGAGGCCTGATCCTGCTCCTCGGCGTGCTCCTCGAGACTCTTGCCGCCGTGGTCCACGGTCTGCTGACCGCCCTCGAACAGGCCAGCCACGTGACCGCTCCACTCGGAGCGGAAGGAATCGGCGTCGCTACCGCGCCAGATGCCCTCGTCCATCACCAGCGGCGTCAGCTGGTCACGCAGCTCGATCACTCGCTGCGCCTTGGTCACCATCAGCTGCCCATGCTGGCGCAGATGGTCGGTGTTCGCGCCGTAGAAACCGCTCATCGTCGGTCCGCTCCCCTGCCTGCGACGCTCGCGCGCCGTGGTTATCCCGTGTCCTGCCCCTGACGGTTCACACAGTAGAGAAGCTCAGTGCACCCGTCGATGGGGAGTACTCCCCATGGGCCCGGCTGTGCCCTGCTCCGCCACCACCTACGATCGGTGGCATGAGCGAGCACGGTTCGTATCTGCCCGGCGGCGGAGGGCATCAGACGGGGCCTGACCCGTCGGGAGCGGCGGATTCCGGGTTCACCGCGGCAATGTCCCGCAATGAGCTGTTCGCCGATCTGTCCCTGCCGCGGCTCGAGCAGGTGCTGCAGCCTGGGGAGCGGGTGCTGCTGGCGCTGCCGGCGGTGGCGAGCGAGACCCCGAAAGCGCTGATCGTCACCGACTCCCGGGTGGTGCTCGCGCAGGTGACAGGACTGCGGAACCGACCGAAGACACTGCGCAGCGAGCCAGCTGGGCGGGTACGCCGCATCAGCTTCGGCGGCGGGGCGTTCTCGCGGGTGCACATTCACGTAGACGGGGCACGGGACATCCGCATGATGCCGCACCGCAAACACGATGCCGCCCGGTTCACCCGCGAGTTCGAGCAGCTGCTGCACGGTGGGGCGCCGCGCCCCTGAGCCGCACCGGCGCGGTGGGTCGATGCTCACGGCGGCGAGGGTGAGTGCCGGTTCCGCCTGTCTCCGCCACGGCCCTAAGGTGCTGTGTCTGCTCCTTTCACGACATGCCGACGATCGACCATCGTGACCTGCGCAATCATGTGAGGCCGTGCTGCGCCAGGTCGCAGCCGAGGCGCACGGGACTGCTTCAGGGTCCGGATAGTCTTCCGGATACTGACCCCGGTGGCAGCCTGGAGGTAGCGAGCGATCGCTAGTGCCGCGAAGACGATGGTCAGGTGAGCTTCGATCGCATCGCGTTGTCGGTGGAACATGGGCCTGGCCTGGAGGTTTGTCTTGCTCATCCGGAATGACTGCTCCACGTGCCACAGGTCGTGGTAGCTGGAGATCACCTCCGCTGCGGGCATGATTCTCGCGGGGATGTTGGTGACGTAGCCCTTCAGCCCGGCCAACGATCTGGCCTGTGCCAGTGATGCTTCGTCCAGCTCCTTGCCGACCTTGGTGGACTTCACGAACCTGGTCCCCTTCACGTTCGCATCGCCGGCGATCACGGCTCGTGCCCGGTTCTCTTGCTGCGTGAGGGTGTGTCAAGCCCCGGGTTTGGTAGAGGCTGGGTTATCTGGCGTTCAGAGGGTCGAGGGCGGGTTCTGAGGGGTGGGTGAGGGTCTTGTGCGCGGTCCGGTAGGTCTGGGGAGTCAGGCCTTCCAGGGTGCTGTGGGGCCGGAAGGTGTTGAACCGGTGGACCCATTCGGCGGTCGTGATCTCGACGTCGTCGATGCCGTGCCAGGGTCCGCGGTTACGGATCAGTTCGGCTTTGAACGGGGAGTTCAGGGCTTCAGCCAGGGCGTTGTCGTAGGAGTCACCGCGGGATCCGACGGAGGCGACGGCGTCTTGCTCAGCGAGTGCTTCGCCGTAGCGGATGGCTCGATACTGGACTCCTCGGTCGGAATGATGGATCAGTCCTGACAGGTCATCTCCATCTCGTGTGCGCAGGTAGATGGCCATGTTCAGGGCGTCCAGCGCGAGGTCGGTGTGCAGGGAGCGGGAAACGCGCCAGCCCACGATCTCGCGGTTGAACACGTCAGTCACGAACGCGACATAGACCCAGCCGGTGAACGTGTGGACGTAGGTGATATCGGCGACCCACAGCTGGTTCGGCCCGAAGGCAGAGAAGTGACGATTCACCAGGTCCTGCGGGCAGTGCTCGCGAGGAGCCGAACGAGTGGTGTTCGGTGCCTTAGCCCGGCGGATCCCGTGCAGGCCAAGGTCCTTCATCAATCGCTCGATCGTGCAGCGGGCGACATGACCTCTGCCTCGGGTGTCTGCTTCGCGATTGAGAACGATGTGCATCTTCCTGGCCCCGAACG
>NZ_JALLAL010000031.1:0-38670 GCF_023062615.1 Brachybacterium sp. Marseille-Q7125
GGACCAGCGGAAGGTCTTCGCCGAGTCGATCAAGCCGCACCTGAGTGAGGGCAAGGCGCTCGCCTTCGCCCACGGCTTCAACATCCGCTTCGGCTACATCGAAGCCCCCGACGGCGTGGACGTGCTGGGAGATGTGTACAAGACACAGGGCGCGGGGGAGGGGCCGACGGGGCGTGAGCCGCCGAGTCCTGTGCGGTGCCCGGCGCGAACGGCGGCTGCGGTGCCGGGGTGTTGGGCGCGGGGGTGGCCGGAGGAGTCGGGGTCGCCGACGGGCGCTGCGGGGCGCGAGGCTGCGGGGTCGCGGGCTGCGCGTGGTGGTCGTCGGGCGCGAAGGGATCGGGGAAGCGGCCGCTTCCCGCCTCGGACCCGTGGCGGGCCCCTCCTTCGCTGCTGCTCACCAGACCCCCTCGTGGCCTCGGGAACGGACGGTGCACCACCGGGGGCGGCGACGGTCTGCGGACCGGGCCGGACCGGGGCGCAGAGCGTCCAGGACGTGGATTCAGGCTAGCGCGTGTGGCTGGAGATCGCGTGGGGGTCAGCCCCCGGCGAACGGGGGGAGATGCCCTACGTACCCGACGGGACCCCGATGACCCTGCGGACCCCGTCGGCCCCACGGGACTTATCGCAGGTCGATGAGCACCTTGGAGGATCCGCTGCTGCGGTCGGCGGCGAGGCGGAACCCCTCCTCGGCGCGTTCGACGGGCACCGTGTGGGTGATCAGCGCGGAGACGTCCAGGCCATCTGCCATGGCAGTCAGGGCGTCACTGATCTCATCGATGAAACGGTAAGAGCCGCGGTAGTCGATCTCCCGCGTGACGATGCCGCCCAGGCTCGCCGAGATCTCCGCGGAGGGCAGGTTGCCCACCTGCACCAGCACTCCACCGCGGCGGACCGCGGCGATCACCCCGCCGAGCGCCCGCGGAGCCCCCGAGGCTTCGATCGCGACATCCACCTCCGCCGGCAGCTGCTCCCCGGCGGCAATGTTCACCGTGCAGTGTGCACCCATCGCCTGGGCGATCTCCAGGGCAGTGGGGGAGAGGTCCGCGGCGGTGACCGTGGCGGCGCCGGCCCGGCGGGCGGCGGCCACGGCGAGCGCCCCGATCGGCCCCGCGCCATTGACCAGCACGTCTGCCCCGGAAATATCTCCAGCGCGTGCCACAGCGTGCAGCGCCACCCCGAACGGCTCGGCGAGCGCGGCCTGTTCGAGCGAGACCCCGTCGGGAATGGCCCGTAGCTGTGCGGGCCGCACCGCACGGAAAGTGGAGAAGCCGCCGTGCTCATGCGGGTCGAAGGCCGCAGATCCGAGGTAGCGGACCTCCGGCCAGAGGTTGGTGCGATGCGCGGACTGCGGCGGCATCCGGTGATCACCCACCAGCGTGGCGGGATGCACGGTGACCGCGGAGCCGACGTCGAGACCGGCCTTACGGACCTGCGCGGCGGCCTGCGCACCGATCTCCGCGATGGTCCCGGAGACCTCATGCCCCAGGATCAGTGGATCCTTGAGCACGGCGGTGCCGGAGATGCCGTCCTTCCAATAGGCGATGTCCGATCCACAGATCCCGCCGAACGCGATGCGCAGCAGCACCTGGTCGGGGCCGAGAACGGGGTCGGGGACCTCCTCGACGCGGAGGTCATCGGGTGCGTGGACGACGACGGCGAGCATGGGTCTCCTCTCGCGGCATGCGCGGCATCCGTACTCAACTGTGGTGCATCACCGTGATGCTCTCACTCCCCGCCGAGCTCGTCGAGGATCCTCTCTCGCATCCGATGGTGGATGGCATCGGCGTCCTCTTCCCAGCCGAACACGCACACCGAGACGGGCCCGTCGTACTCGCGCTCCCGCAGGTACGCGAACGAGTCGTCCCAGTCGATCTCGCCATTGCCGATCTCATTGTGCTGATGCACGCGCGCATCCACACCCGGTGGGTTCACGATGTAGCGGTTGCCGACGTTCGCCGTGTGGTCGAAGACATCGGCGATGTGCAGGTGCCGCAGGCGGTCACCCGCGTACTCCATCATCTGCCGCGGGGTCCGTGCGCCCTGGCCAAGGTGGAAGGCGTGGGGGAAGCAGAACTCGTAGTTCATCCAATCCCGGTCCACACCGCGCACGATCTGCACTGCCCGGTCGTTGTCCTCGACGAAGTCGTAGGGGTGCGCCTCGATGGTGCACTCCAGCCCGTACTTCTCGAACACGGGGACGAGCTCTTCCATCGACCGGTAGAACTGCCCTTCGCTTTGACGGGGACGATTCGGATCCCCGGAGAACTCCGTGGCGATCAGCGGTACCTCGAGCGCATCAGCGATCTCCAGCAGCCGTCTCCAGTTCCGCACCTGAGCCTGCCGCTCCTGCTCATCGGGATTGGCCCAGTCGAACACCGGATTGAAACTCCAGATCTTCACGCCGGTATCCGCCATGGCCTGCTTGACCTCGGCGAGCTGATGGCGGTCCACCTTGGGGTAGTGGTGCCATTCGTGGAAGTCGGCGCGCGGAGACAGCTCCAGGTAGCGATACCCGAGCTCAGCAGCCTTGTGCACCTCCTGCGCCACCGTGAGGTGCGGGTGGTACATCGAGGGGTCAAGCAGGACCTTCACCATCGGATACGCCTCTTCCTCACTTGACGCCCAGACCGCACTCGGCCAGGAACTCGCGGGTGGCGATCGCATTGGGCAGCGGCAGCGCCGGATCGCAGGGGTAGAGGTCCTGTTCGCAGATCACGTACAGCTCCCGATCCAGCGTGGTGAGCTTCTGCACCAGGTCCTTCATGTCCGGCAGGCCCGCCGGGGGGCGGACCGAGGCACCCTTGGCGACGGCCTCACCGAAGGGCCAGTCCTTCTCATGGGCCTCACGGGTGATGTCCGGGTCGAAGGCCTTGATGTGGACGTACCCGATCCGCTCGGGGTAGTCCTCGATCATCTGCACCGGATCGCCACCGCCGTACACGATGTGGCCGGTGTCCAGGCAGAAGCTCACGAGCTCCGGATCGGTCGCCTCGAAAATCCGTGCAATCTCCTCTGGCGTCTCGATGTGGCTGTCCCCGTGCGGGTGCAGCACCATCGTCAGCCCGTAGTCCTCCTTGAGGAGCTTGCCCAGCCGGTTCGCGTTCTCCACGTAGAGCCGCCAGGCCTCACCGGTCAGCTCCCGCTCATCGGTGAACTCCCAGGTCTTGTCGTCGCGGTACAGCGGCGGCAGGTGGACCATGTACTCGGCGCCCACGGCGGCATGCGTCTCGGCGATCGCTCGGAAGGTCTTCTCGGTCTCCGCCCACGCATCCTCGCGGTGGAGAATGCCCCAGCCGGTGCCGGCCACAACGCGGAAGCCGTGCTCGTCCATCACGGACTGGAGCTCCTTCGCGTCCTTGGGGAAGTAGCCCCATGGCCCGGTCTCCATGACGGAGAACCCGGCCTCAGCCATCTCCGCGAGGGCGGTGCGCCAGGGGATCTGCTTCTCATCCTCGGGGAACCACACGCCCCACTGGTCAGGGCATACGCCGATGGTGAGCTTGTCGAACGGCGCCTCGGGGTTACGGGACTTATCAATGCGGGTCATGGCATGTCCTTTGCGTCGGGTCCGTCGCGATCACTCGTGGGTGGGAAAGCTCATCGAGGCCTCGACGGTCTCGTTCTGCGCGGGCCAGCGAGTGGTGATCGCCTTCTGCCGGGTGTAGAAGGAGACGGCCTCGGGCCCGTGGGCGTGATGCTCGCCGAACAGCGAGTCCTTCCAGCCGCCGAAGGAGTAGTAGCCCACCGGGGTGGGGATCGGCACGTTGATGCCGATCATCCCCACGGTGACCTCCTCCTGGTACCGACGGGCGTAATGCCCGGAGTCGGTGAAGATCGCGGTGCCGTTGCCGAACGGGGAGGAGTTCACCAGCTCTACGGCCTCATCGAAGTTGCCCACGTGCATGACCACCAGCAGTGGGCCGAACACTTCGTCGGTGTAGGTGGGGTGGGTGCGATCCAGGTCCGTGATGACGGTGGGGCCGACGAAGTTGCCGTCCTCATGCCCCTCCACCACGAGGCCCCGCCCGTCCACGATCACGCGGGCGCCGGCGGCCTCGGCCTCGTCGGTCATGCGGATGATGCGCTTCTTCGCTTCCGCAGTGATCACCGGTGGCATGTCGGTCTCGGCGCGGTCGCCGGGGCCGACGACGAGTTTGTTCGCCTCGGCGGTGATGGCCTCGAGGAACTTCTCGTGGGCTGCACCGACAGTGACGGCAACAGGCACGGCCATGCAGCGCTCGCCAGCGGAGCCGAAGGCGCCAGAGGCCACCTGCGCGGCGGCGAACTCGATGTTCGCATCCGGCATCACCACGGCGTGGTTGTTCGCCCCGCCCAGGGCCTGCACACGCTTGCCGGCCGCGGAGGCCGTGGCGTGGACGTGCTTGGCGATCGGGGTGGAGCCGACGAAGCTGACCGCCTGGATGCCGTCATGGGTGCACAGGGCGTCCACGACCTCCTTGCCGCCGTGGACCACCTGGAACACGCCATCGGGCAGCCCCGCCTCCTGGTAGAGCCGGGCGACGATATTCGAGGCGGAGGGGTCGCGCTCGGAGGGCTTGAGGATGAAGGCGTTGCCGGTCGCGATGGCGATCGGGTGCATCCAGAACGGCACCATCGCCGGGAAGTTGAACGGGGTGATCCCGGCGACCACACCGAGGGGCTGGCGCATCGTGTGCGCATCCACGCCGGTGGAGACGTTCTCGGAGAAGAAGCCCTTGAGCTCCTGGGTGATGGAGGTGGCGAACTCGAGAGTCTCGAGCCCGCGCGCGATCTCGCCCTTCGCATCAGCGATCGTCTTGCCGTGTTCGCGGGTGATGACCTGCGCGATCTCCTCGGTGTGCTCGACCATCAGCTGACGCATCCGGTAGAGGATCTGGGTGCGCTTGGCGAGCGATACCTGCGCCCATTCCCGCTGCGCGGCGAGTGCGACCTCGACGGCGCGATCCACGGTCGCGGCATCGCCCAGCTGCAGGGTGCCCACCTGCGCGCCAGTGGCGGGATTGAGGATCGGCTGAGTGGAGCCCTGGCCGGGGGTCTCGGCTCCGGCGATCCAGTGGGTGATGTCGTACAGCTCGGTGGTCATGGTTGTCCCTTCCGCGGCACCGGTCGGTGCGCTGGTGGTGGTCTGTGGATCAGAGGTAGTGGCGCTGCGGCATCAGGTCGTTTTCGTACTCGATGCGGGCTTCCTGCGTGGAGGCCAGGCGGGCGGTCTCGGAGACCGGGACGTCCCACCAGCCGTTGCCCGGGGGGTTGGGGCCGTACAGATCGGTGTTCACGACGATCGCGGTGGCCAGTTCGGACGTCTCCGCCCGGCGGTAGGCGGCGCGGAAGGCCTCGGTGTCGGAGACCTCCTGGACCTCGAGGCCGTAGGAGCGGATGTTCGCGGCGATGTCGAAGGGCAGCTTCTCGCCGTCCAGGAGGCCGCTGTCCTCATCGCGCATGCGGTACTTGGTGCCGAAGCGCTGGGAGCCGTGGGACTCCGAGAGCGAGCCGATCGAGGACCAGCCGTGGTTCTGCAGGATCACGAGGATGACCTTGACCCGTTCGGCGACGATCGTGGCGATCTCCTGCGGGGCCATCTGGAAGGTGCCGTCCCCGATGATCGCGACGACTTCCGAGTCGGGGGAGGCCATCTTTGCGCCCAGGGAGGCGGGCAGCTCGTACCCCATGCAGGAGTAGCCGTACTCGAGGTGGTACTGGTGCGGGGAGCGGGCCTTCCACAATGCCTGCAGGTCACCGGGCATCGAGCCGGCGGCGTTGATGACGATGTCCTCATCGCCCATCAGCTCGTTCAACGCCCCGAAGATCTCCGTCTGGGCGGGCAGCTCCTGGTCATGCGGCGCAAAGCAGGGCGCGATGAGCTCTTCCCACTGTGCCCGCAGCTGCCGCGCCCGCTCGCCGTGCTCCGCCGGTGCGGTCCATCCGTCCAGCGCCTCCTGCAGCGCCTCGAGCCCGGTCCGCGCATCGGCGACCACCATGGTGGCGGAGTGCTTAGCGGCGTCGAAGGCCTTGACGTTGAGGTTCACGAAGCGCACGTCCGGGTTGCGGAAGGCGGTGTGGGAGGAGGTCGTGAAGTCGGTGTAGCGGGTGCCGACGCCGATCACGACGTCCGCCTCGGCGGCGAGCTGGTTGGCCGCATCGTTCCCGGTGGCGCCGACGCCGCCGATGCACAGCGGGTGGTCGGCACTGAGCGCTCCCTTACCGGCCTGCGTGTCCAGCACGGGAATGCCCGTCGCGTCGGTGAAGGCGGTGAGTGCGGCGGAGGCCTCGGAGTAGATCACGCCGCCTCCAGCGATAACCACGGGCCGACGGGCCTCGCGGATCACCTGGGCCGCACGGTCCAGGGCGGCGGGCTCCGGAACCGGACGCGCCACATGCCAGGTCCGCTCGCGGAAGAACTTGAGGGGCCAGTCGTAGGCCTCCGCCTGGACGTCCTGCGGGAGGCAGATCGTCACCGCGCCGGTCTCTGCCGGATCGGTCAACACCCGCATGGCGGCCAGTGCCGAGGGAATCAGCTGCTCCGGGCGCCAGATGCGGTCGAAGTAGCGGGAGACGGGGCGGAAGGCGTCGTTGACGGAGACGTCCATGGCACGCTCGTCCTCGAGCTGCTGCAGAACGGGATCCACCGCGCGGTTCGCGAAGATGTCCGAGGGGAGCAGCAGCACCGGGATGCGGTCGACCGTGGCGAGGGCCGCTCCGGTGACCATGTTCGTGGAGCCGGGGCCGATGGAGGGGGTGCACGCCATGGCCTGCATCCGGTTCTTCGTCCGCGAGTACGCGACGGCCGTGTGGACCATGTTCTGCTCATTGCGGGCCTGGTAGAACGGCATCGGCGCCTCGCCCTCGGCGGGGTCGATCGCGTTCTGCAGCAGAGCCTGTCCGAGCCCGGCCACGTTGCCGTGGCCGAAGATGCCGAAGGTGCCGGGGATGAGACGCTGCCGCACCCCGTCCCGCTCGCTGTACTGCGCGGCGAGGAACCTGACGAGGGCCTGGCCCACGGTGAGCCGGATGGTGCCGGTGCGGTCGGTGGGATGCTCGCTCATGCTGCCTCCGTGCTGCGGATCCGTCACGGTCACGGGGCGCCATCGGCGCCGCTCGGCGGATCTCTGGTCTCGACGATGAGTTCGTGTGCCCCCAGCATGGACCGGGCCGTCATACGCTGTCAAGACTTTGTCAGGACAAAAGTTTGCCAACAGTGTTGCTGGTCGCGCGAAGAATCGCGGTTTTCCACCACGATGCCGGCGTTCCCGCCCCGTGGATCGTGTGCTGACTTGCCGCCAAGTCACCCCGGTGATCCGGTTGACACCGGACAAAGCAGGTGCCTCTGCGGTGCCGTGGCCGAGATTCAGGAGATTCAGGACTCGGTTCGCGGTGCCCGCTGGAGCAGACCCTCCTGCTGGGATGCGCCGTCGGCGCCGTCCTCGGCGGGCGACTGCCCGACCGCTACGGGCGCCGCCACAACATTCTCCGTCTCGCGCGTTGCCTACGGTGAGAGTGGCTGACATCGTCCAGGACGTCATGCGCGAGTTGTTCGCGGCCCCACTGGGGGACCGCTATCAGACCCTCGAGACGCTCCCCGTCGGATCGATCATCGCCGAGGACGCCGGGCTGGGCATCGACCGCAGCGACGGTGTCCCCATCGTGCAGATCGTGCAGCAGGGACGCAGCATGGATCAGAAGCAGACGGTTTACGGCGAGCTCGCCCGGCGGCTGTCCGCAGAAGATCTGGTCCGGCCCGAGGGCCTGATCATCTCCGTCGTGAGCAATGACCGGGAAGACTGGCCGTTCGGACGGGGCCGGGCCCAGTTCCTCACCGGAGAGCTCTGAGCCGACCTGCACCGGCGATCACCCAACCCCACGAACTCGCGTTCTTTGTCTGGACAAAGCGCGCGAGGGGTGCGACCATCGAATCATCCGGCGACCGGGGCCCAGCCGCCCGTGGCACCGCCGCAGGACCCGACGCAGAGAGGCATTTCGGACCATGGCAGCGCAGCACGACATCATCACCTTCGGCCGCAGCGGGGTGGACATCTATCCGCTTGAGATCGAGAAAGGCCTCGAGGACATCTACTCCTTCGGCAAGTTCCTGGGTGGAAGCCCCACGAACGTGGCCGTCGCGGCCGCTCGGCTCGGGCATCGGCCGGCCACCATCACCGGGGTGGGTGATGACCCGCTGGGCCGCTACGTGGTCCAGGAGATGGAGCGTCTGGGCGTCTCCAGCCGCTACGTGGTGAAGAATCAGGAGCTCAATACCCCCCTCACCCTGTGCGAGATCTTCCCCCCGGATGATTTCCCGCTGTACTTCTACCGGCAGCCTTCGGCCCCAGACCTGCAGGTCGCTCCCGAGCACCTCGACCTCGACGCTATCCGTGAGGTGCCGTTGTTCTGGTTCTCCGGCACCGGCCTCAGTGAGGACCCCAGCCGCTCGGCACACTTCGCAGCGCTCGAGGCCCGCGGTCGCACCCGCCACACCGTCTTCGACCTCGACTATCGGCCCATGTTCTGGTCCAGCCCGGAGGAGGCCCGCGAGTACTACCGCGAGGCCCTGCGGTACACCACGGTGGCCGTGGGCAATAAGGAGGAGTGCGAGGTCGCTGTCGGGGAGACCGAGCCGGAGCGCGCCGCCGACGCGCTGCTCGAGGCCGGGGTGGAGATCGCGATCGTCAAGCAGGGCCCCAAGGGTGTGCTCGGCAAAACCGCCGACGACCGCGTCGAGGTGGCCCCGAACCTGGTCGAGGTCATCAACGGGCTGGGCGCCGGGGACAGCTTTGGCGGCTCGCTCTGCCACGGCCTGCTGAGCGGACAGGATCTCGAGACCATCCTGACCCGTTGCAACGCCGCCGGCGCGATTGTCACCTCCCGCCTGGAGTGCTCCACCGCCATGCCCACCAGCGAGGAGATCGACCTGCTCATCGCCGGGGGTGACCCCAACCATGGCCAGACCGTGGATGAGATGCTCACCGTGCTGCGCAACCGCGGCGTGGCCACGAAGGAACGCGCATGAGCTCCGACGAATCCCCGCAGTTCGTCACCACGTACGAGGACGTCACCAACGTGCGGGTGCACGATCCCGGACGCATCGCCCGCCTGGCCGCCTCCCGCAGGCGACGCACCGTCGCGGACACCGACGGCACGATGATGATCATCGCCGCAGATCATCCGGCGCGCGGCGCCCTGGGCGCAGGCGCCCGGCCCGATGCGATGGCCTCCCGTACCGAGCTGCTGGACCGGCTGCGCGAAGCACTCGCCGTGCCCGGCGTGGACGGCGTGCTCGGCACCCCGGACATCCTGGAGGACCTGCTGCTGCTCGGTGCGCTCGAGGACAAGATTGTCTTCGCCTCGATGAACCGTGGCGGCCTGCAGGGAAGCTCGTGGGAGCTCGAGGACCGCTTCACCGCCTACGACGCCGCGGCCATCAGCGCCGCTCGCTTCGACGGCGGCAAGATGCTCACCCGGATCGACCTCGCGGATGACCGCACCTCCCGGACCGTGGAGGACTCCGCCCGCGCTATCAGCGAGCTCGCCCGGCACGAGCTGATCGCCATGGTGGAGCCCTTCATGTCCTCCCGCCCGGGAGGACCCGGGACCCCTGTGGTCAATGACCTCAGCCCCGACGCCGTGATCCGCTCCATCCACATCGCCCAGGGCCTCGGCTCCACCAGCGCCTATACCTGGTTGAAGCTCCCGGCGGTGGAGGACATGGAGCGCGTTATGGACGCCACCACCCTGCCCACCCTGATCCTCGGCGGCGACCCCACCGGGGATCCGGAGGCGATCCAGGCTTCCTGGGCCCGGGCCCTGGCCCGCCCGAATGTGCGGGGCCTTGTCGTGGGCCGTGCCCTGCTCTACCCCGCCGGAGAAGATGTCACCGCCGCGGTGCGCACCGCGGTGGACATGATCCGCTGACCATCCACCACCCGAGCCCGCACCTCAGGAAGGACGCGATCCGATGACTGCGCAGACCGACTTCCACCTCCCCGTCGGCACCACCACCTCCGGCGCCTGGGAGACCATCATCGATCCCGGCACTCGCGAGGGCTGGACCTACACCGGCCTGCGCATCCTCGCCCTGGACCCCGGCGCCGATGAGACCTGGACCGCCGAGGGTGTTGAGGTGATGGTGGTCCCCCTGAACGGGGCCTGCACCGTCGCCGTCGCGGGCACCACCTATGAGCTGCGCGGACGCCGGGACGTGTTCGAGTCCGCCACCGATGTGCTCTACGCCCCCGTCGGTGCCGAGCTGCGCATCTCCTCCACCGACGGCGGCCGTTTCGCGCTGGCCACCGCCGTGGCGGCCACCGAACACCCGGTCGCGCTGATCCGCGCCGAGGACGTCCCTGTCGAAATCCGCGGCGGCGGCCAGATGACCCGCCAGGTGCGCAACTTCGGGACCGTCGGATCCTTCGACGCCATGGACTCCCTCATCGCCTGCGAGGTCATCACCCCGGGCGGCAACTGGTCCAGCTACCCCGCCCATAAGCACGACGAGACGATCGAGGACCCCGAGCACCCGGAGTCCGAGCTCGAGGAGATCTACTACTACGAGATCCAGGCCGCCCCGACCGGCACCCCCGGCTTCGGCTACCACCAGACCACCTCCAGCGGCGCGGACAAGCCCATCGACATCCTCACCGAAGTGCGCACCGGCGACACCGTGCTGGTCCCGCACGGCTGGCACGGCCCCTGCGCCGCCGCTCCCGGGCACGACATGTACTACCTCAACGTCATGGCCGGGCCCGCCCCGGAGCGTGCCTGGAACATCACCGACCATCCCGACCAGACCTGGGTGCGCGGCACCTGGGAGGCGGCCGGGCCTGACCCGCGCCTCAGCCGACCCTGAGGACCCACCTCGCTCGCCCAGCACGTGACCAAGGAGCACAAGCCATGACCAGCACCCAGAGCACCGCCCCTGCAGATCTTCGCGTCGGAGTGATCGGCGTGGGGCAGATGGGCGCCGACCACGTCACCCGCATCAGCACCCGGACCAAGGGCGCGCGCGTCAGCGTCGTCACCGACTACCTGCGAGATAAAGCCGAGGAGGTCCCCGGGCAGGTTCCCGGCTGCCGCGTGGTCGACTCCCCGGAGGAGCTGATCGCCGCGGAGGATGTAGACGCTGTGCTCATCGCGAGCCCCGGCCGTTTCCACAAGGACCAGACCATCGCGTGCATCGAGCACGGCAAGCCCGTGCTGTGCGAGAAGCCGCTGGCGATGAATCCCGAGGATGCGTACGCGGTGGTTCAGGCGGAGCAGGCCTCCGGAAAGGCCCTGGTGTCGCTGGGGTTCATGCGCCGCTTCGATGCCGGGTACGCGGACCTCAAGGACGCGATCACCTCGGGTGAGCTGGGCCAGATCAGCATCGTGAACTGCAAGCACCGCAACGCGCACACCCTGCCAGGGTTCGTGGACTCGATGATGGTCTACGACTCTGCTGTCCACGAGATTGACGCCATCCACTACTTCCTCGAAGAGCCGATCAGCGCCGTGCAGGCGGTGCTGCCCACACCGGGTCCGCGGGCCGACGAAGGCCAGCATGACCCGATGCTGCTGCTGTTCCGCACCGCCTCCGGCATCATCGTCACCGATGAGCTGTATGTGAACACTGCCTCCGGCTACGAAGTGCGCACCGAGGTGGTGGGCTCGGCGGGTATCGCCACCATCGGCCAGGACTCCGGGCGCGTCACCACCCATCTCGATGGTGGCCGCTGGGGTGGGAGCATCCCCGAGGACTTCCGCCCCCGGTTCGTCGATGCCTATGACCGGGAGGTCCAGGCGTGGGTGAGCGCGATCGCTGATGGCACGATGATCGCGGAGCGTTCGGCGACTGCGTGGGATGGTTACTTGGCCGCCGCTGCCTGCGAGGCCGCAGAGCAGGCCCTCACCACGACGGGCTTCGTCGAGGTCACCACCGCAGAGCGCCCGTGACACGGGAACGCGGCAGGGACCGGCGCAGCCGGAGAGAGAGGGGAGCCGATGACCGCAGAGCACAAGACCTCACCGGAGACGGTGATGCTGGAGCTCGCTGTGGACCGCAGCAGCTCCACGCCTCTGTATTTGCAGCTCGCGAGCGGGATCGAGGCGGCGATCCGTTCCGGTGACCTGCTGCCCGGTAGCCGTATCGAGAACGAGCTGGCGCTCTCCCAGCGTCTGGGGCTATCCCGGCCGACCGTGCGCCAGGGCATCCAGGAGCTGGTGGACAAGGGCATGCTCGTGCGCAAACGCGGCGTGGGCACCCAGGTGGTGCACGGACCGGTGAACCGCCAGGTGGCCCTGACGTCCCTGTACGACGATCTGCGCACCGCCGGGAAGGCACCGCGCACCGAGGTGATCGAATACCGCGTGGGTCGCCCCTCCTCGGGAGCGGTCGATCGGCTGCGGCTCGCCCCCGGTGAGCAGGTGCTGGACCTGATCCGCGTGCGATATGCCGATGATGAGCCGCTGGCCGTCATGCGCAACACCATTCCCGAGCGTATTGCGCCCACGCGGGCTGACCTCGCCGCCGACGGGCTCTATGCCTGCTTGCGGCGGGCCGGGGTCAGCACTGTCCTGGCCCACGAACGGATCGGCGCCACCGTGGCCGATGCCGAGCATGCCGAGCTGCTGGATGAGCCGGTGGGCGCGGCCCTGCTCACGATGGAGCGAACCTCCTTCGCCAATGATGGCTCCGTCGTGGAGTACGGCCACCACGTCTACCGGGCCTCGCGGTACTCCTTCGAGGTCACGCTCGTGGATTCCTGACCCGGCGGCAGAGCGTCAGCAGGCCGCTTAGTGGGTCAGCAGTGCCGCGATCTGCGGGTGCCCGGCCTCGTACCCCTCGAGCAGCTTCGCCCCCAGCTGCGGCGAGCTGACCAGGGGATGCGTCGAGAAGCCCTGCCAGGCGGCATCCCGTGACCCGGTGCGGGCGGCCTCGCAGATGCTGCGCTCGGCGGCCCGCAGGGTGCTCATGAGCCCCAGCCGTCCCAGCTCGACCTGCCCCACAGGCTGCGGGTGCACGCCCTTCTCATCCACCTCGCAGAGCACCTCGATCACGGTGTCCGCCGGGAGCACGGGCACGATGCGCTGCGCCGCTGGAGCGTCCGACCCGGCGGGGGCATTGCCCACGTCGAGGATCATCCGCTCTTGGCGACCGGTGGCGATCGCTGTCATGAGACGCATCGCCACCTCCTGGTAGCCGCCGCCGGCGATGTCCTCCTCGCGGCGCGCCTCGTCCCGGGTTTCGGCCATATAGGTCGCTTCGCGCTCATGCAGGGCGGACTGCCACAGACCCAGCGGCGATGAACAGCACGATCCGCCCGTTGACGCGGTCCCGCTCCGGCTCGCTCCGGCCTTAGCAGGGCGTCCGTCGACGGCCTCCAGCGCGGAGAGGTAGAAATCGCCCTGCTGCTTGGCCAGAAACTCTCCCCGCGTCGTGGCCGCTGACGTGATGCGGCTGATGGCATCGTCTGTGTGCAGGTAGTAGTACAGGTACTCATTTGGCAGCGCCCCGTCGGCCCGCACCCAGTCCTTCCCGATGATCCGGGCCTCCTCGATCTCCTCGAGCAGGTCATCGGAGCCGAGCACCTCGGGCAGGCGGTCCTGCCCGTCGATCGTGACCGAACGCAGCCACCCCAGGTGGTTCAGCCCCACGTAATCGAAGGTCGCGGCCCTATCGCCGACGATGTCCGTGCCGAGGAGTCGTCCCACGCGACGAACCAGCCCGATGGGGGTGTCGCAGATGCCCACGACGCGGTCGCCGAGCACGGTGCGCATGGCCTCTGTGACGATCCCGGCTGGGTTCGTGAAGTTGATGACCCATGCCTCGGGGGCGCCCTGGGCGATGGCCTGGGCGATCTCCATGGCCACGGGGATAGTCCGCAGCGCATAGGCGAGCCCGCCCGGCCCCACGGTCTCTTGGCCCAGAAGCCCGAGCCCCAGCGCTACGCGTTCGTCGATGGTCCGGCTCTCAGATCCGCCCACGCGAATCGCGCTGAACACGAAGTCGGCGCCAGCCACTGCCTCATCCACGGACGTGGCGGCCTGCAGGCGGGGTAGGGCAGCGGCCCGGCCCTCGGCGGTCAGCTGCTCACCGAGACCCTCGATGACCGCGGTGATGGTCCGCAGCCTGCCGGGGTCGACATCGTGCAGCACGAGCTCATTGACCGTCAGTCCGGTCGCGGCGGTGGCGACAGCTTCATACACGAGGGGGACACGGAAGCCGCCCCCTCCGAGGATCGTCAGTTTCACGGCAGCAGCACCTCCACGCTCTCCCCCTCCGGGAGAGCGATGTCGTCCGGGCAAGGTTGTTGATCGGTGATCAGGGCGGTGAAGCGGGACAGCGGGGCCACCTCGAGGAAACCGGAGCCCGGCAGCTTCTCGTGGTCAGCCAACAGGTAGGAGCGGGTGGCCACCTCGAGCAGGCGCCGTTTGACGGGCACCTCACTCGGGGTGGAGTCCAAAACGGTGCCATCGGGCCGGATGCCCGACGTGCCCAGGAAGGCCCGGTCCACCCGCACCTGCGCGAGAGCAGATTCGGTGAGCACGCCCACCATCGAGTCATAGTCAGGTCGCAGCAGGCCCCCCAGCACCAGGATGTCCACGTGCGGTGCCTGGGCCAGGGCGCGTACCACGGCGAGCGATGCCGTCACCACGGTGAGGGAGCGGTGCACCAGCAGGGGGCACATGGCCGCGACCGTCGTGCCGATGTCCAGGGCGATGACCTCCCCATCAGCGATGACCTCGCAGGCGCGAGCGGCGACGTCCTGCTTGGCGGCTGTGGCGCGGGTGGCGACGTCGGCGAAGGGGAGGGGGTCAGCTTCGGGGCGGACGGAGGCGTGCACGGAGGTGGCTCCGCCCCGCACCCGGCGCAGTAGGCCGTCCTGGGCGAGCACTTCGAGGTCCCGCCGCACGGTGGCTTCGGAGACGGCCAGGTCCCGGCTCAGCCCGGTGACCGTGACGGAGCCGGTGCGTCGGACCGCGGTCATGATCGCGCGGTGGCGCTCCTCACTCAACATGGCGTCACGCTACCAGTATCCGATCAGCTTCGAGCAGCTTCTGTCAGATTGATGCAGGTCTGAACAAAACATGGCATGCTGGTGGTCTGCGCCACACAGGCGGCGCAGTTGGACGACGGCGACCGCGACGATGCGGCGCGCAACACCCTGGAGGTCACGATGCGACGACGGAACTTCCTCACCAGTACGGCGATCATCGGCGGCGTCGGTCTCGCGGCCGCATGCGCCCCCGGCTCGGAATCCGGCGGCGGCGACGCACCGGCGCCCAAGGCCGATGAGATCGTCACGGACCCCGCCGAGCTCGGCGACGTCACGCTGGTCATGTGGGACCAGGAGGTGCGCGGCGCGCAGAACGACGCAATCGAATCGCTCATCGCAAGCTTCCAGGAGAAGTACCCCAACATCACGATCGAACGGGTCTCGCAGTCCAATGACGATCTGCAGCAGCAGACCGGGCTCGCCCTATCCGGCAATGACGTTCCGGACGTGCTGCAGGTCAACAACGCCCGCGGTGACATGGGCACCTTCGTGGCCGATGGGCTGCTCACCGACCTCACCGGCTACGCCGAGGCATATGGCTGGGAGGATCGCTTCACCGAATCCGTGCTCGCCAAGACGCGGTACTCAAAGGATGGCGTGACCTTCGGCGAAGGCGAGCTGTACGGCCTCCCCCAGACGGGAGAAATCTGCGGAATCTTCTACTCCCAGAAGAAGCTAGATGAGCTCGGAGTGGAAGCCCCCACCTCGTGGGATGAGCTGTTCACCCTCGTGGACACGGCGCTGGAGAAGGACGAACAGCCAATCGTCCTGGGCAACCTTGACAAGTGGCCCGCCTTCCACGTCTTCGGACCTCTACAGGCCAACTTCGTGGACGCCGAGACGATCGTGACCCTCGGCATGGGCAACGCCGGTGCGGACTGGACCAGCGACGACAACGTCGCGGCCCTCACGCAGCTGGCCGACTGGGCGAAGGACAAGGCGTTCGGGGATTCCCCGAACGGCCTGGGCTATGACGATGCCTGGCCGACTTTCACCGAGGGCACCGGCGTGCTGCTCATCGGCGGCTCGTGGCTGGGTCCGGACATGGAAGCCGTCATGAAGGAGGACCTGCGGTTCATGGCACCCCCGGCCGGTAAGGATGGGACGGCCGCCACCACCGGCGGCACCGGCATCCCCTTCTCCATCCCGGCGGCGGCGAAGAACGCGGACGCCGCGGCGGCGTTCATCGACTACATCACCTCCGATGAGGCGATGGATCTGATCGCCGAGGCCGGAGGCATGCCCGTGAACCGCACGGCCGAGCTCGCCCCGGACAGCGGCGTTAACAAGGACATCTACGAGGCCTTCGACGCCGTCTCCCACGACGGCACGCTGCTGCCGTACCTCGACTACGCGACCCCGTCGTTCGCGGACACCGGTGGTGCGGTGCTCCAGGAGGTCATTGGCGGTCAGACGGAGCCGGCCGATGCGGCGCAGAAGCTCCAGGACGACTACGGCGAGTTCACCGAGGGGTCCTGATCCATGCCGTCACGGCCCAGTGCGGTGGTCCGTTCGCGGATCACCCCCTACATGTTCCTGCTTCCAGCGCTGCTGGTGTACGGAGCATTCGCGCTGTACCCGCTCGCGCGGGCCGCGCAGTTCTCGCTGTATGAGTGGAAGGGTTTCGGCTCCTCCACCTTCGTAGGACTCCAGAACTACACGGACCTCGCCGGAGATGCAGATTTCCGGGCAGCGATCCTCAACGCCCTGGTGCTGATCGTCTTCTACGCGGTGATCCCCCTGATCGTGGGACTCGTGCTGGCGGCGATCTTGCGCCGCGGGCACGTGAGAGGCATGGGCTTCTTCCGCACCGTCGTATTCCTGCCCCAGGTGATCGCCCTGGTGGTCGTGGCGGTGGCGTGGCGGCAGATCTACGCACCCCACGGGCTGCTCAACACCGTCCTGCGCGCGGTGGGCTTGGACGGACTGGCCCGCGGCTGGCTCGGGGATCCCGGAACGGCCCTGGCAGCCGTCGGCTTCATCGGCACCTGGGTGGAGATGGGCCTGGTGATGCTCCTGATGCTGTCCGGCATGAGCCGCATCCCCGCGGAGCAGTTCGAGGCCGCCCGCCTCGACGGAGCCGGACCGGTCCGAGAATTCTTCGCCATCACGCTGCCCGCGGTGCGCGGAGAGATCACCGTCGCACTGGTGCTCACCATCATCGCGGCGCTGAAGACCTTTGACCTGGTGTACATGACCACCTCGGGTGGCCCCGGCAATGCCACCACCGTGCCCAGCTTCGAGGTGTACTTCCGCGCCTTCGACCTGCGGGAGGTGGGCTCTGCCTCGGCCGTGGCGATCGTACTGACGGTGCTGATCTTCCTCATCAACGTGGGCGTCACCCGGATCGGGGAGCGCGAGTCATGAGAGTCACCAAGGGCGAGACAGCCCTGAACTACATCATCCTCATCGGCTTCGCGGCCTTTGCCCTGACGCCGGTGCTGGGAATCCTGCTGACCTCCATCTCGGCGCCGCTGGGTGAGCCCGACGGCATCTACCTGTCCAACTTTGTGGACGCCTGGACCATCGGAGGATTTGGCCGCTCCCTCAAGAATTCCGTGCTCGTGGCCGTGATCGTGGTGGGCCTGGCGACCGTCCTGTCGGTCCTGGCCGGGTATGCCTTCGGGACCATGCGCTTCACGGGATCCACCGTGCTGTTCTACCTGTTCCTGCTGGGGCTCATGATCCCCGCCGAGGCGACGGTCATCCCGCTGTTCTTCGACCTGCGCACGCTGCAGCTCACGGACACGTACTTCGCCATTGCGATGCCACAGGTGGCGCAGTCGGTGGCCTTCGGGACCTTCTGGCTCAGAGCCCAGTTCCGTGCCATGCCGAGCAGCCTGCTCGAAGCCGCCGCGCTCGACGGTGCCGGTCCGGTGCGGGCCTTGCTGCGGGTGCTCCTGCCCGCCAGCCGCCCGGCGATCGTCACGCTGCTCGTCCTGACGTTCATGTGGACGTGGAACGAGTTCCTCATCGCCTTGGTCATGGCACCCGGAGGGCGCCTGCGCACCGCCCCGCTGGGCCTATCGAACTTCCAGGGCCAGTACACCGCGGAGATCGCGTTGCTCTCCGCGGGCGCGGTGATCGTCGCGCTGCCCACCGTGATCCTGTTCCTGTTCCTGCAACGACATTTCATTCGCGGAATGCTTGAAGGAGTCGCCAAGTGACCGACCACCACCCCGACCCCGCGGCGCCCCAGCCCGGCGCCGCCGCGCCGCAGTCCGCCTGCCCGGCGGACTGGGACCCCCTGGCCTCACAGCGGCGACCGGAAGATCCTCCGCTGGACGTCCTGCTCAGCGGGACCGTGTTCTTCGACATCGTCTTCACCGGGCTGGATCGTCTGCCCGAACCCGGAGAGGAGCTGTGGTCCAAGGGGCTGGGCTCCAGCCCCGGAGGAATCGCCAACCTCGCGGTGGCCGCGGCTCGCCTCGGCCTGCGCACCGGGCTCGTCGCCGGATTCGGCGACGACGCCTACGCGGACTGGATGTGGCACACCATGAGCGAGGAAGAGGGGATCGACCTCTCCGCCTCGAAGCGCTTCCCCGACTTCCATTCCGCCCTCACCTGCTCCATCGCGGCTCAGGGGGACCGGGCCATGGTCACCCACGGACATGACAGCCCCGAGCCGATGTCCCGCCTCGTCCAGCACGCACCGGCCGCCCGCGCCGCCGTCGTGGACCTCGCGGGGGAGACGGACTGGTGGGGACGATTCACCTCCGGTGACACCAAGGTGTTCGCCGATATCGGTTTCGATGAGACGGGCCGCTGGGACCCCGCGGATCTCGCCCCGCTGGCTCACTGCCATGCCTTCACCCCCAACGCCGTCGAAGCGATGAACTACACCCGGACTGAGAGTCCGGACCGTGCGGTGCGCGCCATCGCGGAGCTGGTGCCCCTGGCCGTCGTAACTGACGGGGTCGACGGGTCCTACGCGATCGACCAGACCACGGGGGAGGAGGCCTTCTGCCCAGCGGTCCCGGTGACCGCGATCGACACCACCGGCGCAGGCGATGTGTTCGCTGCTGCCCTGGTGCTGGGGACCCTCGCCGAATGGCCGCTCGAGCAGCGACTGAAGTTCGGTTCCCTCTGCTCGGCGCTGGCCGTCCAGCAGTTCGGCGGCTCACTGGCCGCCCCCGGATGGGGCGACATTGTGGACTGGTGGGGCTCTCTGTCAACCGCCGCGCAGGCCGGTGACCTCCGGGCCGGTTACACCCGGGGTCCCTACATGTTTCTCGATGACATCGTCCCTGATCACCCGGTGCAGGGTCGGCGCCGCGCCCAGGGCACTTTCGCGATGCGATCGGACGCTGGTCACCACTGACGTGCACCATCCCGGCACCCACGGGTGCTGACTCATGCCGTCGCGGCGAGCAGGGCTGCTTGCCGCGGGGGTGGTACCCATCTCCCCTCACGACCCCCGAAACCCCTGCCATGCGGTGCATCGCAGCGCTGCCCCATCAAGGAGGACCCATGAACGGCTCCGCCACCCCCACCCTCGCCACCCCGCACCTGTCCCGTCGGCGCCTGCTCCAGGGCAGCGCGGTCCTGGGCCTTGCCGCCGGGGCGACCGCCCTGGACCTGAGCGGCCTGCCGCCGATGGAGCGGGCGCTGGCCGACGGCACCGTGGACCTGGACGTGCTGTACATCGGCGCGCACCCCGACGATGAGGCGTGGACCCTGGCGGCCTTCGGCCAGTGGGATGAGTTCCACGACCAGAAGGCTGGGGTCATCACCATCACCCGCGGTGAGGGCGGTGGCAACGCCGTGGGCCTAGAGGAAGGGCCGGCACTAGGTCTGATCCGCGAGGAGGAAGAGCGCACCGCCGTCGGATACGCGGGCATCAAGCACGTCTTCAACCTCGATGCGGTGGACTTCTTCTACACCCTGTCCGCGCCGCTCAGCTACGAGGTGTGGGGCGGAGCGGACATCCTCTCGCGCGTGATCCGCGTGGTGCGGGCCACCCGCCCGGACGTCATCGTCACGATGAACCCCTCAGCCGTCGAGGGCAATCACGGCAATCATCAGCAAGCCGCGATGTTCGCCGTCGAGGCGTACCTGCTGGCTGGCCGCGAGGACATCTTCCCCCAGCATTTCGAGGAGGGGCTCGAGCCCTTCGCCCCGGCGCGGCTCCTACGCTCCGGCTCCAACGGAACCTCGAGCACCGGGCCGGATGCCGTGGCCCAGGGCTTCAAGCCCGTCGTTCCGAGCGACGTCGTCTACGGCACCTGGAACGGCACTGAATCTGAGCGTCACGGCAAGCGCTGGAGCGCCGTCCGCGATGACTCCGTCCACACGTACCGCACGCAGGGCTGGCATGTCATCCCGCCCTCCCCTACGGACCCGCAGAAGATCCCCGTAGCCTGGTTCACCCTGATCGGCTCCCGCACCCCGCTGGCGGAGCCCACCAGCTCCGACACCGCCGCGCTGGAGGGCGCGACCCTGCCGATCGACGGGGGCCTGCCGCTGGGCACCACCCTCGACATCACCTCGGACACTTTCGCGGTGCTGCCCGGCGTGCCGTTCGAGGTGGAGGTCGCGCTCGGTTCCCCCGGCAGTGCCCTGCCTCAGGCGGCCGTTGAGCTCGAGGTGCCTGAGGGGTGGAGCGTGGAGGGCAATGGCCGAATCGGCACCGTGCCCGCGAAGCAGAGCCGCACCGCGACCTTCACCCTCACCGCTCCTCAGGACGCGACGCCGGGGGAGCACGTGCTGGTCACTGCCCGGGTCACGAGCCGCAAGGGCGAGGGTTTCAACGTGCTCCCGCTGCGCACGGCCGGCCCGGTCGAGGCCGGCATCGCCGACCGCCCCGAGATCGCCGCCTTCCTCGAGTGGACGGCTGAGCTGGGGATGCAGCGCCTGGATGCGCTGGTGCCCACCCGTCGGTCCCTGCCCAGCGGCAGTGCCGAGGAGTTCGAGATCGTGGTGCGCAACCACTCTGATAAGACGCAGGACGCGGAGGTCACCCTCGACCTGCCCGACGGCATCGTCGCCGAACCGGCGGAGCTGCTGGTCGAGGCCATCCCCGCGGGTGATGAGAAGCGCGTGAGCGTGCGGGTGGAGAACACCGATGCTGACCTGCCGACGGCGAACCGCGCCCCGGACGGCGGCGTCTACCCGGTGACGGTCACGGCGAGCGCCGCGGGCATCGCGGCGCCCACCGCTCAGGGCCTTCACCTGGTGCCGCGCCTCGTGGCCGCTCGCACCGAAGGGGTCGAGGTGGATGCCGTGCGCGGCGAGGCCGAATACCCCGGCGAGCCGATCGACATCGGCACGCTGTGGGAGGGCGAGGAGGTGACGCCGGAGGACGCCTCCGGGAGCACCTGGGTGACCTATGACGACGAAGCCCTGCACGTGTTCGTGAAGGTCGTGGACGACACCCTCGGCGCGCTGCTGCCGCCAGAGGACAACAAGCAGCGGTTCCGCACCGACTCCGTGGAGATCATGATCGATCCGCGCGGCACCTCGGACCACACGGCCACCACCTTCATCCTCGGGGTTCTGCCCGGCACGGATGTGGATGGTGGCATCGGGGACCCGGTCGCCGGACGCGACCACGACAACCGGCAGGGGCCGATCGCGGACACCGCCCCGAGCGTGCGCATCGCCGCGTCGATCTCCGAGCCGTACAGCGGGTATGTCCTCGAGACCACGATCCCGTTCGCGGAGCTGCCTGATGGCATCGACCCCACGAACATCGGCTTCAACGTGGTGGTCTACGACTCCGACACGCAGGACCAGACTGGTCAGTCCCGCATCGGCTGGTCCACTTTCCCGGGTGTGCAGGCGGATCCGTATCGCTGGGGCGTGCTTGAGCTGCCGGACCTCGCCGCGGGAAAGGAGGCTCCGGTGGAGCCGCGCATCCCGGATTCTGCGGCCCGGTCAGTGGAGTCCCCCGGGTCGATCCACCAGTCCGCCTCCGACGGGGTGGGCCTGGGCGGTGCACCGGCGCTGCCCAGCGGCTCGCTCCTGCTGGAGAACGTGCACCGCTCCGGTGGCGTGGTGAACGCGCAGGTGCGACTGGCGCGCGCTGGCACCGTGCGGGCCTACCTGTGGGATGGCACGACGGTGCTGGGCGCTCTGGATGCCACCGAGCACCGCGGAGGAAACCACCGCATCACCGTCGAGCTGGCAGGGGAGGCCGCTGACGGCGCCACTGTGCGCCTGGTGGCCTCGCTCGAAACCGCCAACGGAACCGCGGCGGCGAGCAGCCCGGTGGACTGAGGTCTCGCACGGCCCGGCCCCGTTCTCGGGGCCGGGCCGTGCCGGGGCTATCCCTTACTCCCTCACTTCACCGCACCGTCGGTGATCCCGTTGATGAACTGCCGGGCCCCGATGACGAACACGATCAGCAGTGGGGTCACGGCGATCACGGCGCTGGTCATGAGCATGCCGTAGTCGGTGCCGTGGGTGGTCTGCAGCTGCGAGAGCACCACCTGCAAGGTGAGCTGGTCGGGGTTGTTCAGCACGATCAGCGGCCACATGAAGTCGTTCCACGAGCCGATGAACGTGAAGATCGCCAGGAACGATAGGGCCGCGCGGGCCGAGGGCAGCGCCACATGCCAGTACTGGCGCAGGAACCCGCAGCCGTCAAGCGTCGCAGCCTCCATCAGCTCCAGGTGCACGGAGTTCTGGAAGTACTGGCGCAGCCAGAAGATCCCGAACGCCCCGGCAAGGGATGGCACGATCACGGCCTGCAGCTGCCCCACCCAGCCGATCTTCGCCATGAACAGGAACTGCGGGATCGTGGAGAGCTGGGAGGGCAGCAGGAACGTCGCCATCACCACGAGGAACAGCAGGTTCTTGCCCCGGAAGGAGAACTTCGCGAAGGCGAAAGCGGCCAGCGAGTCGATCAGCAGCACCAGCACCGTCACGGTGGTGGCGACGATGATGGTGTTGCCCATCGCGCCGAACACGTTGACCGTGTTCATGACGGTGGAGAAGTTCTCCGCCATCTTGTCGCCGAACCACAGCGGCGGCGGGAACTGGTAGATCGCCGCCGAGCGGTGGCTGGACAGCACGTACATCCAGTACAGGGGGAACAGCGCGATGAGCGCGCCGATCCCCAGCAGCAGATGGCGCACGAACCCCGGCAGGAGCCGACGCACCGGGCGACGGCGCGCAGCGGGTCGGTTCCGCGCAGCGGGCCGACGGGGGCCCACGGACGCGGTCCCGTCGGCGCTCTGAAGGGTGCCCTCCGGGCTGGTGAGGGTCATGAGCGGCGCTCCCTCGTGGCGAACCAGTTGATGATCGTGAAGACGATGACCACCACCATCACGCCCCAGGCGATCGCGGCACCGTACCCGTAGCGGTTCTCCTGGAAGGCCACCGAGTAGAAGTACAGCACCATCGTCAGCCCCGAGTTTCCGACGCCGCCGGCGCTCGCGGCGCCGCCGCCCAGGGAGCTGGTGAGCACCTGGGATTCGGTGAAGGACTGCAGGGAGCCGATGGTGGACATGATGGTCACGAAGGTGACGATCGGGCGCAGCAGCGGCAGAGTGATCGAGAAGAAGGTGCGCACGGGCCCGGCGCCGTCCAGCTGCGCCGCTTCGTACACCTCCTTGTTGATCGACTGCAGGCCCGCGAGGATCAGCAGGGCGTTGTAGCCCACGAAGCTCCAGGCGGACAGCGAGGCGATCGCGACTTTGATGCCCCATTCAGTCTGCAGCCAGCGCACCGAGTCCAGACCCATCACGTTCAGCAGGGCGTTGGCGATGCCGAAGTTGGAGGAGAAGATCGAGCTGAACAGGATGCCCATCGCCACGAGCGACGTGATGTTGGGGACCAGGTAGGCCACGCGGTACACGGTGGAGAACCGCACCGTGGAATGCAGGCCCAGGGCCACCAGCGTGGCGAGGGTCAGGCACGGCACCGTGGACATCACCCACAGGATCAGGGTGTTGACCAGGGCCTTGCGGAACAGCGGATCCGTGAGCAGGTACTGGAAGTTCTCCAGGCCGATGATGTTCCAGCTGCCCAGCCCCCGCCAGTCGGTGAAGGCCAGCGCCATCGTGAACGCGATGGGCATCGCGCCGAAGACGAGGAACAGCAGGAAGTACGGCGACAGGGCGGCATACGCCTTGGTTGCGCGGCTGCCGCGCAGCACGAGGGTCCCGGGCTCGTGGGGGATGGGGCGTCCCCGCCGCCGCGGAGACACGGTCCGCGGCGGCGGGGGCGTCGATCGTGGATCCGCGAGGGTCATCAGTCGACCTTCACGCCGTTCTGCTCGGCCAGGCGCGTGGCCTCCTTGACGGCGTCGTTCCACGCGGTCTCGGGGTCCTTGCCGCTGGCCTCGACCTCGGTCAGCTGGGCCCAGAACGGGGCGCCGACGGTGCCGTCGCGGGAGTCCTCGAACAGCGGGCGCACATGCTCGGCGGCGGCGGAGAAGACCTCCGAGGCCACCTGGCCGCCCAGGAACTCGACCTCGCCGGTGACCTCCGGGGTGTCGAAGGAACCGATGTTCGCCGGGAAGTTGCCGGAGTGCGTGTACTCGGTGGCGAGGTTCTGGGCGCTGAGGATCTCGAAGATGATCTCGAGCGCGAGCTCGGGATCCTCCGTGCCGCCCTCCGGGATGCCGAGGAAGGAGCCGCCCTGGTTGGTGGCCTCACCGGGGTGGGTGGTCACATGCCACTTCCCGGAGGTGTCGGGGGCGTCGACGATGAGGTCCGCGAGGTGCCAGGAGGCACCGAAGTCGGCGGGGAGCTTGCCGGAGGCGACCATCGCGGCAGTGTCGGCGGTGTTGGAGTCCAGCGCGGCGTTGATGCCCATCTCGTGGGCGGAGACGGCGAGGTCCCAGGCGTGACGGACGTGCTCCTCCGCGCCGATGAAGGTGCCGGACTCGTCGATGAACGCCTTGCCGGACTGGCGGCGCGCATAGTCGAACACGCCGGCGAGGTTGCGCAGCAGGTAGGTCTCGGAGTCCTTCTCCTGCAGCTTCTTGCCCATCTCGAACAGCGCATCCCACTCGGTGATGGCCTCACCCAGCTCCGTGGGATCCGCGGGCAGTCCGGCTTCCTCGAAGACATCGAAGCGGTAGAACAGGGCGGTGGGGCCGATGTCGATCGGGATGCCCAGCTGCTTGCCGTCGGTCGTGGTGGCCTGCTCCCACTTCCAATCCAGGTACTCGCCCTTCTTGTCCTCGGCGCCCAGGGTGTTGAGATCCACGAAGTACTCGGGGACGGACTTGAAGAACGCGATGTCCTCGCCCTTGATGCCGGTGATGGCGGGTAGCCCGGACCCCGCCTGCAGGGTGGTCTGCAGCTTCTGCTTGAAGTCGCCGCCCTGGATGACCTGGGAGAATCCCGCCTCGGGGAACTTCTCCTGCACGGCGCTGATGATCTTCTCGTCGAAGCCCTCGGGCCAGTACCACATGGTGTTCTGGCCACCGCCGGCACCGCCGCCGTCGGAACCGCCGGACTTCCCGGTGGTGGAGGTGGAGCAGGCGGCCAGCAGGCCCATGGCGGCCAGCGCGCTGGCGCCGAGGACGGAGCGGCGATGGGGACGGAAAGCGGTCATGACAGATCTCCTGACAGGTGATGAGCGGGGGCGGGGGTGGAACGGTCGGACGTGCAGGTGTCGAAGGTGGCGGGGGTGGTCTCGGAGCGGGGGTCCTTGCGCAGCACCTCGTCGAGACGGTCAACGAGGGGCAGGTCATGGGCGCGGGCGAGCTCGGCGAGCTGCGGCAGCGCGGGGATGCGGCCGGGTCCGGCGACACCAGCGGCACGGGCGGTGGCGGCGAGAGTCGCGAGCTCCAGAGCTGCGGGCAGCTCCCAGCCGAGGGAGAAGCCGACGATGAGCGCGGCGCCCAGGGTGTCGCCGGCACCGGTGGCATCGGCCGGCCCGAGGTCGAGCGCCTCCACGTGCACCTGCGCTCCGGTGCGGGCGTCGATCCCGAGCGCTCCGCGGGCTCCGAGGGTCACCACTGCCACCGGCACCAGCTCGGCGAGGGCGCGCACGGCCTGTTCGGGGGTGTCGGTGCGGGTGTAGGCCTGGGCTTCCTCGGCGTTGGGCAGCATGGCGAAGCAGTGCTCGAGGTGGCGCAGGATCGCCCGGTCCCAGCGCCCGGTGGGGTCCCAGCCGACGTCGGCGAAGACCCTGCCCTCAGTGCCCGCGAGCCAGGGCATGTCCTCGAGGTGCAGGTGGACCGCGACGGCGTCGGCCCCGCGGGTGTCCGGGGTGATGCGATGCGCGCCGCTGCGGTCCGCTCCGCCGGTGACCAGGGCACGGTCCCCGTCATAGGCGATCGCGGAGGTGATCGGCAGTGCCCAGCCGGGCCGCACCTGCAGGGCGTCCACGGCGATGCCCTCGGCCTGCAGCTGGGCGCGCACCAGGGCGGTGGCGGCATCCCCGTCACCCACGGGAGCGGCGACGGCGGTGCGGGCCCCGAGCGCCGCGGCGGCCCGCGCGAAGTTCGCGATCCCGCCGGGGACGAGGGCGGCGCGGTCGGTGTGCAGCTCTTCGCCCAGACGCGGTGCCCGCTCGAGCGGACCGTAGAGGACGTCGAGGAACAGCTCGCCCACGGCCAGCAGGTCGCGCCGCGCAGGAGCGTCCGCGGGGACCGTGGGGCTCGAGGTCGGCGTGATCGTCGGCGGTGACGACATCTGCTCTCCGTTCGGTGGGGGAGCGGGGCGGTGGCGGGATCCATCCCGCCACTGCCGCCGCTGCTCCGACGACGTAACGATCCACAGTGTGGATTTGCAATCAAAAACTGTCAAGGGCGCGCATAGATGAACATCAAGTGAAGAAGTGGCTAAGCGGTCACCGGGGCAGCCGTGAGCGACGTTGCGCGACTTTGTTGCTTGTCGGTGGGGTCGCTACTAGGGTGGAGACGTGATCCGGATCGCCCGCCTCTCCGCCCTCGAAGCACTGCTGCGCGAGCGTACCGTGCTGTCCACGCAGGAGATTGCCGAGCTGCTGGGCGTCTCCACCGCCACCGTGCGGCGCGACCTGGACGCTCTCGAGGCCAACGGTGCGATCGAGCGTGTCTTCGGCGGGGCGCGGCTGCACCCCGCGCGCGCCGACGCGGTGCCGAGTGTGGAGCCACACGCAGAGCAGGGGGCAGCAGCACCCATCGGCGCCGCTGCTGCCGGGTCTGCATCCGGTGCGACCGGCGGCGCCGCCAGCACCGCCCCGGACTCCTCCCCGGTGAGCGATCACGCCACCGGTCCCGCGATCGACGACCCCTTCGCCGAGGTGCTCTCCCGCAACAGCGAGGCCAAGCAGGCCCTCGCCGCGGCGGCCGCCGCCCTGATCCATGACGGGCAGACCCTGTTCGTGGACGTCGGCACCACCACCTACGAGTTTGCCCGTCAGCTGATCGGCCGTGAGCTCACCGTCATCACCAGCTCCCTCGGGGTCGTGGACCTACTCGGAGCCTCCCCGGGCATCGACCTCATCGTCCTGGGCGGGGACTACAACCGCGAATACCGCTGCACCCAGGGCATCGAGGTGGAGCGTGCGCTCGGCGCCCTGCACATCGACCGCGCGGTCCTGGGCTGCGCCGGCATCAGCGACAAGGGCATCGTGCGGGACACCGACACCCGCCAGGCTGCCGTCAAGCGCGCCGCCCTGCGGGCCGCCAGCTCCTCGCTGCTGTTGGCCGATGCCAGCAAGATTCCCGGCACCGGTGCCTACAGCGCCATCGACCTGGCCGCCGTCGACGCGGTGGTCACCGATCAGCCCCTGCCCGCGCCCCTGGCCGAACATGCCGCCGCCCACTCCACGGAGGTCATCCCCCCATGAGACTCGCACTGCTGGGCGGAGGCGGCTTCCGCGTCCCCCTCGTCTACCGCACACTGCTGGCTGACACCTCGGACGCCCGCATCAGCGAGGTGCGCCTGCACGACACCGACCCCCAGCGTCTGGGCGCCATGGCGAAGATCCTCGCCGACCTCGCCGGGGACCGCCCCGACGCTCCCGCGGTCGTGCTCACCGAGGACCTCGCCGAGGCGGTGCGCGGCGCAGACTTTGTGTTCTCCGCCATCCGGGTGGGCGGCACCGCCGGACGCGCAGCCGATGAGCAGATCGCCCGCGAGGTCGGCATCATCGGCCAGGAGACCACGGGCTTTGGCGGCATCAGCTATGCGCTGCGCGGCCTGCCGGTCGCCCTGCAGATCGCCCGCACGATCGCCGAGACCGCCCCCGAGGCGTGGCTCATCAACTTCACCAACCCCGCCGGCATCATCACCGAGGCCTCCCGCACCGTGCTGGGGGACCGCGTGCTGGGGATCTGCGACTCACCGATCGGCCTGGCCCGCCGCGCGATCACCGCCCTCGAGCATGGCGGCGTCGTCTCCCCGGGTACCGCGGCGCGCGTCGGCACCGGCGAGGTGCGCCTGGATTACGCGGGGCTGAACCACCTGGGCTGGCTGCAGGGCATCGAGGTGGACGGCACCGATGTGCTGCCGCGCCTGCTCGAACAGCCCGCGCTGCTGGAGGACTTCGAAGAGGGTCGCCTGTTCGGTGCCGAGTGGCTGCAGACTCTGGGCTGCATCCCCAACGAATACCTGCACTACTACTACTATGCGCGCGAGCTGCTGCATGCCGATGCCGCCGCTGAGCACACCCGCGGCGTGTACCTCGCCCAGCAGCAGGCCGCGTTCTACCGCGAGGCCCGGGACGCCAGCCCCCGTGAGGCTCATGAGCTGTGGGAGCGCACCCGGCGCGACCGGGAGGAGACCTACATGGCCACGTCCCGCGAGGCCGCCGGCGGCATGGACCGCGACGAGGAGGACCTCGAATCCGGCGGCTACGACCGCGTGGCCCTGGCGATCATGCACGCCATCGGCCAAGGAGAACGCGCCCAGCTGATCCTCAACGTCCGCAACGGCTCCACCATCGGCTTCCTCCCCGAGGACGCCGTGGTGGAGGTGCCCTGCGAGGTGGACGCCGAGGGTGCCCGCCCGCTGCCCGTCTCCCCGCTGCCCGATCACGCCCGCGGCCTGGTCTCGACCGTGAAGCATGTGGAGCGCACCGTGATCCGCGCCGCGCTCGAGGGGTCGCGCGAGCTCGCGGTCGAGGCCCTGGCCCTGCACCCGCTGATCGACGGCGTGGGCGTGGCCCGGCAAGCCCTGGACCGCGCCGCGCACACCTTCCCCGAGCTCTCCTACCTGCGCTGAGACCCCGATGCACCACGACGAGAAGCGGGTGCTGGCCCGCGTGGACCGGGCGCTCACCGAACGCATCACCCCTGCGGTGCACGAGGATCTGGGGCCGCTGCGCGTGCGCGTGTGGCAGGTTCCCGGCGACGGTGAGCCGATCGACGTCCAGCAGGTCCCGCCGGCCGAGGAGTGCACCGCCGTCCAGCTCCCGTACCCGTGGGGCCGGGCCTGGTCCACGTGGTTCTTCCGCCTCGAGGGGGAGGTGCCCGCGGCCGATGGTCCGGTGCTGCTGGAGGCGGACCTCGGCTTCAAGGACGACTGGCCGGGCAACCAGTGCGAGGGCCTGCTGCGCGATGCGGATCTCGTGCCGCTGAAGGCCATCAACTCCCGCAACCGCACCGTGCCCGTCACCGCCCCGGCCGGGCAGCACGTCACCTACCTGCTGGAGGCGGCAGCGAACCCGGACCTGTTCGAGCACGGCACCATCCCCACCGAGATCGGCGACCGTCTCACCGCGGGCCCCGAACTGCTGTACTCCCTGCGCGAGGCCCGGTTCGTGACCCGTCGGCCCGCAGTGTGGGGGCTCCTGCACGACCTGGACGTCCTGCGCCACCTGGTGCCCGAGCTGCCAGAGCACTCCCCACGCCGCGCCCACATCACCGAGGCGCTCGACCGCGCGATCGATGCTGTGGACCTGCACGATGTGCCCGCCACCGCGTCGCGCGCCCGCGCGGTCCTGGCCCCCGCGCTCGCCGCCCCCGCCGCGGATTCCGCGCTCGAGGCGATCACCATCGGCCATGCGCACATCGATTCGGCGTGGTTGTGGCCGGTGCGGGAGACCGCCCGGAAGGTGGCCCGCACCTTCTCCAACGTCACTGCGTTGATGCAGGAGTATCCGGAGCTGACGTTTACCGCCACGAGCGCCCAGCAGTACGCGTGGCTCGAACAGGACCACCCGGAGATCTTCGCGCGCGTACGCGCGGCTGTGGCGGAGGGCCGCTGGTTCCCCTCCGGCGGGATGTGGGTGGAGTCCGATGCGATGATGCCCGGCGGGGAGGCGCTGATCCGCCAGTTCACCCACGGCATCCGGTACTTCGACCGGGTCTTCGGGCAGCGTTCGCGCACCCTGTGGCTGCCGGACTCCTTCGGGTACACCGCGGCGCTGCCGCAGATCGCCCGGCAGATGGGGCTGACCGGCTTCCTCACCCAGAAGATCTCCTGGAGCCGCACCAACCAGCTGCCGCATTCGAGTATGTGGTGGGAGGGGATCGACGGCACCCGCATCCTCACCCACTTCCCGCCGGTGAATATGTACGACTCGATGCTCACAGCCGATGAGATCGCCGCCGCGGAACGGAACTTCCGCGAGAAGGGTCGCTCGAGCCTGCAGGTCATTCCCTTCGGCTACGGCGATGGCGGCGGCGGACCCACCGCGGACATGATCGAGCGGGCCCGCCGCCGCGCGAACCTCGACGGCTCCCCGCGCCTGCGCATGGGGGACCCCGACGGCTTCTTCGACGAGCTGCGCGCCGAATACGCGTCGGCCGCCCCGACCTACCGCGGCGAGCTGTACCTGGAGTTCCACCGCGGGATCTTCACCTCCCAGCTGGAGATGAAGCAGGGCAACCGGCGGATGGAGGCGGCGCTGCGCACCCTCGAGCTGGTGTGGGCGCTCGTGACGCGACAGGGCGCGGGCGAGCTGGACGTCGCGGCGGTGGATCGGCTGTGGGAGCGCACGTTGCTGCTGCAGTTCCACGACATCCTGCCCGGCAGCTCGATCGCCTGGGTGCACCGCGAAGCCCGCGAAGACTACGCCCGCATGCTCGAGCAGGCAGAGGCGATCACCGCCGAGGGCCTCGCCCTGCTGGGCACCGGAACCGCGCCGCGGGTGCTGAACCCGGGCGGCCACCGGCGCCGCGGGATCGTGGAGACGGCCGAGGGGCCGCAGCTGGTGGAGGTGCCCGGCTCGGCGCTCGCCCCGCTCGCGCAGGTGCGCTGCGAGCCCCGGCAGGAGGTGCGCGCCGAGCAGCACGCGGATGGCACCATCACCCTGGACAACGGCCAGCTCAGCGTGCATATCGCGGCCGATGGGACGCTGGATGCGGTGCGGGACCTGACGGCCGGGCGCGAGCTGCTGCCCGCCGGGGCGCGCGCCAATGAGCTGCAGATGTTCCAAGATGTGCCCAATGAGTTCGACGCCTGGGACGTGGACCGCCACTACCGCGGGGCACGCCAGGACCGGGTGGGGGAGCCGACGCAGCTGCGCCTGGTGGAGGCCTCTGAGCTGCGCGCGAGCGTGGAGATCCGACGCCGCCTGGGCGACTCCGAAACCATTCAGCACGTGACCCTCGAGGCCGATGCCCGCCGCGTGGACCTGCGCCTGGAGGTGGACTGGGGCGAGCGGGAAACCCTGGTCAAGGCCGCGTTCCCGCTCGCAATCGCAGCCACGGAGCATCGGGCGGAGATCCAGTTCGGACACCTGGCCCGTCCCTTCCACGAGAACACCTCCTGGGAGTTCGCCCGCTTCGAACTGCCGATGCAGCGCTGGGTGCTCGCCGCCGAACCCGGCTATGGCGCGGCGCTGCTGACCGACGGCGGCTACGGCTACGACGCGCTGCCCGGCAGATCCGCCCCGAGTGAGACAGAGGAGCCGGGGGAGCTCGGCACCGGCTGGCCGGGCACTGAGGCGGGCGCGCAGGTGCTGCTGCGCCTGTCGCTGCTGCGCTCGCCGAACTGGCCCGACCCGCGCGCCGACCGCTCCCGCCGCACCATCCGCTACGCCCTGCTGGCCGATGCGGACCCGGTGAGCGCGGTGCACGCCGCCGAGGCGATGCACCTGCCGCTGCGGCTCGTGGAAAGCAAGGCAGGCACAGAGGCAGAGGCTGCCGTCGGCGCCGTGCGGGATGCGGGGGCCGCTGGTGACCCCGGTGCTGCCCGCGAGGAAGGCGCCGCGTCGGCAGGGATCCTGCAGGCCGCCTGGATTGAGGACCCGGGCGTGCATGTGGATGCGGTGCTGCCGGCCCGTGACGGCAGCGGCGATATGGTGCTGCGTCTGCACGAGGGCCACGGCGGCCATGTGGACACTCACCTGCACCTGGGGATGCCCGCTGAGCGCGTCCGCGAGGTCAGTCCCCTCGAAGAAGACCTCGAGGATCCGCAGATTGACGTCCGCGCTGTGCCGGGCGAGGGCGAGCCGCTGCCCGCGGAGGATGGCGAGCAGCGGTCGGCTAAGCAGCGGTCTGGCGAGCTGCACCCGGCTGAGCAGGTGCAGAGCATCCCGCTGCGCCTGCGGCCCTTCCAGATCCTCACCCTGCGCCTGACCCGGCCCGCTGACCGCCACAACCCGGAGGACCCCTCATGAAACTCCTGCTCATCGGCCTGGACGGGGTGCGGATCGACCTCGCCTTACCCGCGGTGATGGACCGCGTGCCCGGCTTCGCCGAGCCCGACCACCCGGCCGACCCGCGCTTCGCCGCGGAGCCGGTGCCCGCCGCGCAGTCCCCGTCGGCCCCTGCCGCTGAGCCAGCCGTCGATGCCGACCCCGCCGCCGAGCCCCCGTCGGACCCGGTCGCTGAGCCCGCCACCGCACCCACCGCGCCCGCCGACCCCCTCGCGCCCACCCTCGCGCGCCTCGTGGACGGCGGGGCGATCCTGCCGGTGTGGATGACTCCGCCGACCGATTCCGGGCCGGGCTGGGCCTCGCTGCTGACCGGCACCACGCATGAGCAGAACAATGTGTGGTGGAACGAGTTCGTGGGGCACCGTCTGGCCCGCACCCCGGACCTCCTCTCCCAGGTGTTCTTCGCCGATCCGGCGGCGCGCACCTTCGCCGCGAGCACGTGGGATGCGCTGGTCTCGGCCACGAGTGCCGGGCCCGTGATCCATCAGCGGGTGGATCAGCAGATCGGCGGGCAGCACCAGCTGTTCGCCGCGACCGACTTCTCCCGCGGCTGCCGCAGCGCCGATCAGCAGGTGCGCACCCGCGCCGCCTGGACGCTGAACCATGAGGGCCCCGATGCGGCGTTCGTGTACTTCGAGGGCGTCGATGAGGCCGGGCACGCTCACGGCTCCACTGGGGAGGAGTATCGCCAGGCCATCCGTGACGTCGATGAGCACACCCGCTACCTGGTCAAGGCCGTCAGTGAACGGTACGAGCAGCTGGGGGAGGAGTGGCTGATCGCCGTGGTCACCGACCACGGCCACAAGGACGAGGGCGGCCACGGCGAGGACGAGGTGCAGGTGCGCCGCTCCTTCCTCGCCCTGCATGCGGTGGGGCCCGACGGCGCTGCGGAGCGCCTGCGCAAGCAGGTGGCCGACCGCAGCGTGCTGCGCAGCGAGCACGTCACCCCGCTGCTGCTCGAGCTGATCGGCGTACGGCCCGGACGGTGGGAGGCCGGACACGAGGTAGGGCAGCTGCGGGATGTGCCCTCCGTCGGCCCCACCCGGGACCTGCGCTACGAGTGGTGAGCGTGGGGGCGCCATCTCGCAGACTGTCAGAGTGTCATTGTGAATGCCCTGCAGAGTGTCATTCATCGCCGATATCGGTGACACTCTGACAGTGTGACTGCTACTCTGACAGTGTGGTCTGGTCGGAAGAGTATCTGCAGGACGTCCTGGATGAGCTGCGAGAACGCCGCGGTGATACGACCTCCATCGAGGTCAAGCGGGCCAGCGGGGGAGTCCCCCAGCTCGGCGAGACCCTCTGCGCCTTCGCCAATATGCCTGCTGGGGGCACGATCATCCTGGGGATCGACGAACAGGGCGGGGCCTTCACCATCACCGGTACCGACGATGAAGCCGCGCTCGAGGCGGGCATCACCAGCCAGGCGCGCCTCAGTGTGAGTCCGAGCCCGCAGCTCACATCCCAGACTGTCACTGTGGAGGGGAAGCGGGTGCTCCTGGTCCACGTCGCACCGCTGCCCATCACGGAGCGGCCGGCCCGATTCGGCGGCAGCGCATATCTGCGCCAGTCCGACGGCGACTACCGGATGCAGGACCACGAGCTGCGCATGCTGGAGGTCGCTCGCCTCCACACCGAGGAGCAGGTCAGCTACGACCTCACCCCGGCGATTGGGCTCACCGTCGAGGACCTCGACCCAGACCTGGTCCGCTCCTACCTGGCCACAGCCCGGGAGCGGGACCGGCGGCTGCGGGAGCGGACCGATGAGGAGATACTCCGCCGCACCAGCGTGATCACTGCGCAGGGGGAGCCGACGCTTGCGGGTCTCTATGCGCTCGGCGACTACCCCCAGGGCCGCTATCCGGGGCTCACAGTCACGGCCGCCGTCCAGCTGCGCGGCGGGGAGGGACAGCCGCGCACCCGCAACCTCCAGGACTTCACCGGGCCACTGCCCGTGCTGCTCGATGACCTCCTGGGCTGGGCGCTGACCAACCTGGACACCATCACCGGATATCGCGCAGACGGCCACATGGACACCGTGACGGAGCTGCCGATGAATGCGGTGCGGGAGCTTCTCGCCAATGCCCTGGTGCATCGTGACCTGGGTCCGAACACGCTCGGCATGGGCAAAGGAGTGCAGGTGCGCCTCACGCCGCGGGCGCTGTTCATCCAGAGCCCCGGTGGGCTGCGCGGGGTGGCGCTGGATCAGTTGGAGAGCGAGGAGCACGCCCAGGCGGCGGTCAACCAGCGGCTCTATCAGATGGCGAAGAAGCTGCGCACGGCCGATGGTGCGTCGATCATCGAAGGAGAAGGCGGAGGGATCCGCGAGGTCTTCCGGTCAACCGCCGACCGCGGGCTGCCGAGGCCGCAGCTCATCGACACCGGAGTGCAGTTCAAGGCTCTGCTCTGGCGCCCTGAACGCGATGTCATGGTCGGACCCGTCCAGTTTCCTCTCCCGTCGGCGCAGCGCACTGAGGACCTGGTGACCCGGATCGTCGATGAGGTCCCGGCGTCGTTCCAGACTCGCAATGGGGAGCAGGTGTGGGCCGTGCTGAAGAAGGCGGGCCCCCTCTCCTTCCGCGAGCTCCAGGAGCGGACCGCGCTGAGCCCCGCACAGTTGCGCTGGGCGCTGCGCGAGCCACTCCTCGATGGGATCGTGACGATGGAAGGCGGTCAGGGCGACCGGACCACCCGCTACCGGCTTACGCCGCCGGATGTACGGGGGCCTCGCGACGGCGTGTGATGCGAACTCCCCATTGGCCCGTCGCCGATGGGGAGTTCTCCCCGTGCAGTCCGCCCCATCGCGCTGGTGACGGATCGGTCATAGATTCCAGGTACTGGGTGCGGACCTCACCGAGGGGGTGAGGACGGGACCCGGGTCCGGCCCCTGGGGGTCGGCCGCGGATGGGGGCCGCGGCCGATGCACCCGCCAGGGGCCGTGGACCCGGACTCGCCTCAGGACCGCTTCTTCCCCGTCGGCCCCGACGCCACCTGTTTCGCTGATTTCCGGGCCTTCGCACCCTTGCCGTTCTTCCCGCGCGAGCCGCGGGGCCGCGCAAGCGCTTCGGCCACATCCTCGGCATACACGTACCCGGAGCGGTCGGGCCGCTGGTACCCGTCCTCACGCTCGGCGGGCCGCTCGGGGATCTCGATCTTCTGCGGCTCCACGTATTCCCAGGGGATGCGCTGCAGGATGTCGGCGATGACGTTGATGCGTGAGCGTTTCTTGTCCTCGCTCTCCACGGTCACCCAGCGGGCGCCGGGCAGGTCCGTCGCCGCGAACATCGCATCCTTCGCCCGCGAATAGTCCTCCCAGCGGGTGATCGACTCGACGTCCATCGGGGAGAGCTTCCAGCGGCGCATCGGATCCTGGGCCCGGGAGCGGAAACGCGCCTCCTGTTCCTCATCGGACACCGAGAACCAGTACTTCAGCAGCCGGATCCCGTCCTCCACGAGCATCCGCTCCACATCCGGGGCCTGCCGCAGAAAACGGTGGTACTGCTGCTCCGTGCAGAACCCCATGACCTTCTCCACCCCGGCACGGTTGTACCAGGAGCGGTCCATGATGACGATCTCCCCCGCGGCAGGCAGATGCTGCACGTACCGCTGGAAATACCACTGGGTCTGCTCCCGCTCTGTCGGCGCGGGCAGCGCCACGATCCGGGTGTGCCGCGGGTTCAGGTACTGGGTGATCCGCTTGATCGCCGAGCCCTTCCCCGCCGCATCGCGACCCTCGAAGATGATGATGATCCGCTCGCCGCGCTCGATCACCCACTGCTGCATCGCCACGAGCTCGGCCTGCAGGCGCTTGAGCTCCTTCTCGTAGGCGGCCTTGTCGAGCTTCGCGAGCGGACGGGCCGGGGCAGGATCAGATGACGCCGGTGACATGCAAAGATTCTACGGCGCGCCGGGCCGGGCGGGCCGGGACCATGGCCGATGACCGCCCGGGGACCAGGGCCGATGGTCGCGCGGCCGCGCACCCATCGGCCCCACCGGCGCCGCGCCACCACGACGTCACCTGCGCCGCGCCACCACCAGTGCATCCAGGTGATGCCCGGCCGATCCGTCGGGCGCCGTGGCGGGGCGCTCACGATCCTCGGCGATCAGCAGCTCCCACTCTGGCTCGGGCAGCGCGAGCTGCTCCAGCTGCTCCGCGGCCGGATGCAGCGTGAAGCGGTGCTCCGTGCTCCACGACGGCGGCCCGGCATGCGCGGTGATCACCAGATGCCCACCCGGGCGGAGCGCTGTCCCGGCTCGGCGCAGGATCGCGATCCGGTCCAGCGCCACCCGCGACTGGAAGAACGACGCGGTCACCAGGTCCGACGTCCCCGGCTCCGGGCGCCACGTCTCGAGGTCCACGGCCTCGAACCGCGCCTGCTCGAGCCCCCGCGCGGCGGCTTCGGCGCGCCCGCGCTCCACGGCGGTGGGGGAAATATCCAGTCCCGTCGCGTGCCAGCCCTGCTCGGCCAGCCACAGCACATCCCCGCCCTCCCCGCAGCCCAGATCGATCGCGGTGCCGGGGGTGAGGGGGCCGACGACATCGGCCATCGTGGCGTTCACCTTCCCAGACCAGACGCGATCCGCGTCGGTGTAGCGCTGCTCCCAGTAGGCGGCCGGGGTCAGGGACTCATCGGGGTGCTGGGCATCGCGGCTCATGGGGAGAGGATGGCAGATCGCGGGGTGCCCCGCCCGCCCTCGGATAGATTGGCTCCTTCACCAGGGCCGCGAGCGGCGCGCGCCCGAGGGGAGGGACGCGCGATGACGGATCGGCCGATGACCAGGGCGCAGAGGATCGACGCGCAAACGCCCGCGAGCCGCAACCGCGTCGTGGACTTCCTGCGCGCCGCCGCGATCACCGTCGTGGTGCTGGGGCATTGGACGATCATCGCCGTGGACCCCACCGGCGGGATCCAGCCCCACGGCGTGCTCGACGAAGCGCGCTGGACCCATCCGCTGACCTGGGTGTTCCAGGTGATGCCGATCTTCTTCCTGGTGGGCGGCTACTCCAATGCCCTGTCCTGGCGCTCGGCCCGCCGTAAAGGCGTCGGCTACGCCCAGTGGCTGCGCACGCGCCTGCGCCGCCTGGGCATCCCCCTGATCCCGCTGCTGCTGGCCTGGCTGGTGATCGCCGTGGTCGCGGTGCTGGCCGGCGCGGATCCCGCGACGGTCGGTTTTGCCAGCCAGATGGCGCTGATCCCCACGTGGTTCCTCGCCGCCTACCTCATGGTGATCCTCGCGGCCCCGCCGTGCCTGGTGCTGTGGGAACGCTACGGCTGGTGGTCCATCGTCGGCGGTGTCGCGCTCGCCGGAGCGGTGGATGCGCTGAGCATCAGCCTGGACCAGCCGCTGCTCGGCTACCCGAACTACCTGCTGGTGTGGGCGGCGTTCCACCAGGTCGGCTACGCGTGGCTGGATGGTCGCCTCGCCGGGATCGGCCGACGGATGCTGCTTGCCGCGATCGGCGCGATCGGGCTACTCGCTCTCGTGGCGTTTGGCCCCTATCCCGTGTCGATGATCTCCTCCGCGGCCGATGCGATCTCCAACTCCAGCCCCACCCGCGTCACCATGGCGTTCCTCGGGATGCTGCAGGCCGGGCTCGTACTCAGTCTCGAAAAGCCCCTCGAGGCGCTGCTCGCGAGGCCGCGCGTGTGGATGGTGACCGTCATGGTGAACCTGCGGATCATGACCTGGTTCCTGTGGCACCTGACCGTCATGGTGGGCCTTGCCTACTTGCTGCTCGGCCTCGGGGCGACGGCGCTGCTGCCCGAGCCGCTGAGCGGGCTGTGGTGGGCGACCCGGCCGCTGTGGGCGCTCGTGTTGCTGGCGCTGACGGGCCTCGTGGTGCTGGTGATGGGCCGCTTCGAGCCCCCGCGGCCCGACGATCGCCCCGCCCCGCCGCTGTGGAAACCCCTCGGGGCGGCGCTTGCGATCATCGCCGGGCTTGCCGTGATGGCGAACGTCGGCGTGGCGGGGGCCGGGGGAGTGACCTGGTGGTGGCCGCTGGTGCCGGTGGGGGGGTAGGTGTCGCTTATACACATCCGACGCTGGCGAGCAGCCACCCGGGGGCAGTTATTGTGGAAGGCGTTTGGACAAAGAATGGAAAGGTAGTTGCCGGTTATCTAACAGATCGAAGAGGCAGATTCAGCGATTT